>JAEDNJ010000058.1 GCA_016302525.1 Phascolarctobacterium sp.
TTAGGCAAGCGTATTTTTTTCGCGCGACTACAGTTCGGTGCTTAAGCACTCTCTTTATAACTTTCTCTCCAAAAGTCCCCTCATTTGGCCGCTTCGGCGAACCGTCTTTTCTCTTTTTTCTTCATGACGGCAGTGATACGGTCACGCGATCGTAGTTAGTCTACAAAAGAAAAAGCAACAATTAGGCATGGAACAACAGCTCCACAACATCATTGTTGCTTATGTTGTAATTATACTACAAGGTTTTCTGCTTGTAAAGTAGGCTAATAAAAAAACCAGGCATACTTTTATACCTGGTTTTTAATGTTATTATAAGCTTTTGTTTATACTAGAACTTATCGCCAGTCAGAACCTCGTAGGCCTCCACATATTTGCCAATGGTCTTGTCCACAATGTCCTCAGGCAGGGTCCAGTTATGACCTTCATTGGCCTTCAACCAGTTGCGCGCAAACTGCTTATCATAGGAAGGCTGGTCGTGACCAATTTCGTAGCCCTCACGCGGCCAGAAGCGGCTGTTATCCGGAGTCAGGATCTCGTCACCCAGGGTGATGACACCATTTTCGTCTAAGCCAAATTCAAACTTGGTATCGGCAATGATAATGCCCTTTTCCCACGCATAGTCAGCACATTTTTTATAAATGGCCAGTGTGTATTCTTTTAGCTTCGCAGCATATTCCTCGCCCTTGCCCGGGAAATACTTTTCCAGAAAGGCAATGCTAGCCTCGTAGGAAATGTTTTCGTCATGCTCACCAAGCTCGGCCTTAGTAGACGGAGTATAAATAGGTTCAGGCAGCTTTTGACATTCCTTAAGACCAGCAGGCAGCTTAATACCGCAAATCTCGCCAGTTTTTTGGTAGTTCACCCAACCAGAGCCAGTAATATAACCACGCACGATACATTCAACGGGCAGCATTTCTAACTTCTTTACCTTTACGCTATTGCCCATGAATTCGGGTTGTTGGAAAAACTCCGGCATATCCTTGTTATCCATAGAAATAACCTGATTCGGAACAATGTCCTCGGTAAAATCAAACCAGAATTTGGACATTCTGTTCAGAACCTCACCCTTACGGGGCACAGTGTTATTTAAAATAACATCAAAGCAGGAAATACGATTGGAAGCAACCATAATAATGCTGTCACCTAAATCGTACATCTCACGGACCTTGCCGGTTTTAAAAGGCTTGTATTCTTGCATGTTAATCCCCTCCTAAAAACAAATGCAAAAATTGTTATATTCATAACAGAGATATGATATCACATCTCTAATTATTCGTCTACGGCTTTTTTATGTATACAAATAGACCAATAATCAGCTTCTTTATGTAGTTTATTCGCCTAAGGCAGCATCTAATTCGGCAATCAGCGCTTTTTTATCTATGCCCTTGCCAATGAAAACGATACGCACCATACGGTCGCCATATTTTTCGTCCCATTCCTCTAAAAGTTCGGGATTGGCCTCAATGATAGCCTCGCGGGTTTCCTTATCCTCGGCATCTACCCACAGGCCATCATCCTGCAGCTCAATCTGCTTGCCGCATTGCTCAAAGATATAGGCACGGATTCTGTCATCATCAAACCACAGGAAGCCCTTGGAACGAATAACCTTGGTGCGCCATTTCTTGATGACAGCAGCAAATTTTTCTTCGATAAAGGGACGACGACGGTAGTAGACAAAGGTTTCAATGCCATATTTTACATGGTGATGGTGATGATGGTGGTCGTGGCAGCCACAGGTACAGTTTTCGTCATGCTCATGGTGGTGCTCATCCTCGTCATGGTGGTGATGGCAGCATTCGTGCTCATCCTCATCATGGTGGTGATGATGTTCGTGCTCTTCTTCCTCTTCTTTAGCTAAATCGTCATTCTCTAAAGCCTTAATCCAGCCTGCAGAGGAAGCAGCGACATCAAAATCAAAGGCGTTAGTGCCCAGGATCTCCTTCAAATCAACTACGGAATGGCTGGTCTCAATGACCTTCGCACTAGGAGCGAGGGCCTTAATAACCTCGCGAATTTCTACAAGGTCAGCCTCACCAACTAAGTCAACCTTATTCAGCAAAATGGTGTTGCAGAATTCCAGCTGCTCGATAATCAGGCGCTCAACATCCTCTTCCTCAGGGTTGCTGTTTAAGATAGCGTCGCCATGATCAAACTCATCTGTCAGACGGAAGGCATCTGCTACCGTAACGATATTATCCAGATAGCACAGAGGTGTGTCGCTCTTGCGACCCAAAGCCTGGTCCATCAGGGTGATGGTTTGCGCCAGGGTAATGGGGTTGCCAGCACCGCTAGCCTCGATTAGGATATAATCAAACTTGCCAGCATCACAGAGCTGCTTCAGCTGCTCAATGAGGTCAGCCTTCAAGGTGCAGCAGGCACAGCCATTAGCCAGAGAGACTACGCTATCGGAGTCCTCCTTTTGGATGTTGCCGCCCTCAGCGATTAAACGAGCATCAATATTAACCTCGCCCACATCATTAACGATTACAGCTACATGGTAGCCATGATTTTGCTGTAAAATATAGTTCATCAGGGTTGTCTTGCCAGAGCCTAAATAGCCTGTCAAAAGACATACAGGAATGGGTTTTCTAGTCATTGTTCTTCTCCTTCACATAAATTAACTAGCTTAAACAATAGTACCACCGCCGACTACTACCTCGCCATCATAAAGCACGAGGGATTGTCCCTTGGTAATAGCGCGCTGGGGTTCATCAAAATCAACAATCAAGGTATCCGCCTCAGGCTGGGTAACATTTGCCCATTGCTCCACATGGTGGTAGCGGATACGAGCCTTTAAGCGCCTGGGCTCGGTGATTTTTTCGCAGTCAATCAAATTTATATTTTTAGCTACTACATGGCTGCTAAAAAGCTCTTCGTTCGTAGACAGAATGACCTGATTGCGCTCTACATCTATTTCCTTGACATACATAGGCTGCGGCAGAGCCAGGCCTAAGCCCTTTCTCTGTCCCACAGTGTAGTGAATAATGCCCTTGTGACGGCCCAGCACTCTCCCCTGTGTATCAACAAAATTGCCAGCAGGGAACCTTTTGCCCGTTTGCTGCTCAATAAACTCAGCATATTTGCCGTCCTGCACAAAGCAGATGTCCTGGCTATCGTGCTTATGCGCATTCACAAAGCCGTGCGCCTCTGCCAGCTCTCTTACCTTAGTCTTTTCCAGCTCTCCCAGAGGGAATTGCACATGAGCCAGCTGGTTCTGTGTTAAGGAATAAAGCACATAGCTTTGGTCCTTCTTGGGGTCGAGGCCCTTCAAAAGCAGATAACGGCCACTCGCCTCATCATAGCGAATACGGGCATAGTGCCCCGTCACGACATAGTCACAGCCAAACTCCTGCGCCTTGGTGAACAGCTCCTCGAACTTTAGGTAGCGGTTGCAGTCAATGCAGGGATTAGGCGTTCTGCCATGTGCATAAGCATCAATAAAGCGGTCAATAACATCATTACGGAAACGCTCCGCAAAGTTAATGGTATAGTGCTCCATACCCAGGCTGGCGCACACCTTCTTGGCATCCTGAATATCATCCATAGAACAGCAGCTGGATTCAATGGGCACGCCAATATCCTCGTTGCAAAAGAGGCGCATGGTAACCCCTGTGCACTCATAGCCCTGCTCTAACATCCGCAGAGCAGACACACTGGAATCTACACCCCCGCTCATAGCAATGAGCGCCTTTTTATTCAATTTCATTTGAGTCATAGTAGTCTCCTTTGCTGCACAAGGCAGCACATAAGGGCTCAGCCTGCCCTAACTCAGCCTGCTCACGCAGGGCTTCTCAGCCAAAGGACACGCTGAAAATCGCACCTTATATTATAACACATTCATACATAAATTTCATCAAGATTATTAAAACAAAGCAGTTCTACTGCTTGTTCAAGCTTTTGCTTCTCTTATTGCCAAGCAGCTTACCTAACAGCAAGTAATTAAAACTCTACTGCACTAGCCTAAACTTTTCTTAATGCTTCACAAAGCAACGGTTAATGAAGTTTTTTTGCTTCTATAATAGTATTATGGTTAATAATATTATGGTTTGGCCTAGCGCTTCACATCACCGCGGCTGGTGACAATTCTATAGCCTGCTGCGCGCACACGCAGCTCCAAACAGCTGCGACACTCGGCGGCTTCTTCGCCTGTGCAAATCTTGTTCGCGTAAAGCTGATAGCTTTGCCGCACTCGCACAGGGGAAAGATTAGGCATGAGCACATTGCCGCCAGCCTTTAGCCCCAGCTCGCGACCATTGGGAGCAATAGTCCCTAAGGCCGTAGTAGAGGGCAAAAGGGCATAGGGAAAGCACAGCCTTAAGATAGACAGCATACGCAAAGACAGCTCCAAGCTGCCGTCAGCCATGTCTCTAAAGGGAGTGGCCTCGTGATGAATGAAGGGACCTATGCCAATCATGTCGGGCTCCAGCTCCTGCAAAAAGCGCAGGTCCTCTATTAAATTAGCCGTTGTCTGATAGGGAGAGCCCACCATAAAGCCAGCCCCCACCTGATAGCCCAGCTCCTTTAAATCCCACAGGCAGCGCTTACGATTAGCAAGGCTCATGCTCGCCGGGTGCAGCTTGGCATAATGCAGCTCATCAGCCGTCTCATGGCGCAACAGATAACGGTTGGCCCCGGCAGCAAAATAAGCCGCATAAGAGGCTCTGGGCTTTTCGCCTATAGACAGGGTAATAGCGCAGTCAGGGTAGCCCTCTCTAATGGCCGCTACAAGCTCACAAATGCGCTCATCTGTATAGTAGGGATCCTCGCCCCCCTGCAGGACAAAGGTTCTAAAGCCCAGCTCATAGCCAGTCCGGCAGCAGTCTAGAATATCCTCCTGTGTCAGTCTATAGCGCTCAACGCAGGCGTTGCCAGCACGAATACCGCAGTAATAGCAATTGTTCTTGCAGTAGTTCGTAAACTCAATCAGCCCACGCACATACACCTCATCCTGATAATGCTTGCGGCGTACCCTGTCAGCAGCCTCCGCCAGCAGCCTATTGGTTAGCTCCAGCAGGGGGGTCTCTATCAGCTCAGCCATGTCTCTATCCGGCAGATTTTTCTCTGCCTCTAGCTGAGCAACCAACGCTTGAATTTTAGCTTCGTCAATAGTCTTCATATTGTTACCCTTCTTACTTTACAACAACCTAGCCTTCTCCTAAATTGCTTAAGCATTGTTAATAGTCTACACTAAGCTTTTTCATTAATATGCTATTTTTACTGTAGTCTCTACAATGATAATCTGCTGTAGAGCTTCTTTCTACAACAATTACAGCAGTAGCCTTAAGAAGCTCCCGCTCTGTTTTTTACATATTATAACATTTCCTGCTAGCTCTGCCTATAGTTTTTCGCAAATAAATCTACTAAATTCATAGGTTTTCTTATATTTTTTGGTTTTCCTCTTGACATCCAGAAAATTAGTGCTATAATAAAGCCATAATCCTTATTAAATCACTAGGTAATGTAGAAATTGGAGATGATGGCAAATGAAGGCAATGTTGATGTTACGATGTTGACCTAAAGCATTTTTGAAAAAAATGTTGCACTTTAGTAAGCAACAAGCTACTTTGAGAGCTTGCTAAAACAATAAGCATGAATAAAGCAAATGTTGCTAAGCTAAAACCTTCACAGCAAAACATAAGCAGCAAGCTTGCTAAATTATAGGTCTGGCTATGGCTAAGCTTACTACCAAAAAAACTATTAGTATAAAAAGGAGTAATAAATCATGGCAATCGTAAAATCCTTCATAGAATTAATCGGTAACACCCCACTTTTAGAATTGACCAATTACGAAGCAGCAAACAAATTAGAGGCAACCATCGTTGGTAAGCTGGAATACTTCAATCCTGCGGGCAGCGTTAAAGACCGTGTTGCCAAGGCAATGATTCTGGATGCGGAAGCTAAGGGTCTCTTAAAGCCCGGCGCTGCGATTATCGAACCCACCAGCGGCAACACTGGCATTGGCTTAGCAGCTGTAGCAGCAGCTCGCGGTTACAAGATTATCCTCACCATGCCCGAAACCATGTCCGTAGAACGCCGCAATCTATTAAAGGCCTACGGGGCCCAGGTTGTTCTCACCGATGGTGCTAAGGGTATGAAGGGCGCTATTGCCAAGGCAGAAGAGTTGGCTAAGGAAATTCCCAACAGCTTCATTCCCAGCCAATTTACCAATCCGGCTAACCCTGCTATCCACTATGCTACCACTGGTCCCGAGATTTGGGCTGCTACCGAGGGTAAGGTTGATATTTTCGTAGCTGGCGTCGGCACTGGCGGTACTGTTTCCGGCACTGGCAAATACCTCAAGGAGCAAAACCCCAATGTCAAGGTTGTTGCTGTAGAGCCTGCTAGCTCCCCTGTACTCTCTAAGGGCGTTGCTGGTCCGCATAAGATTCAAGGTATTGGCGCTGGCTTCGTCCCAGATACTCTCGATACTGCCATCTATGACGAAATCATTACCATTGAAAACGAAGCAGCCTTCAAGGCTGGCAAGGCTGTAGCTCATGCTGAAGGTGTGCTGGTAGGCATTTCCTCCGGTGCTGCTGTGGCTGCTGCTACCATTCTGGCGCAACGCCCCGAAAACAAAGGCAAGCTCATTGTAGCCCTCCTGCCCGATACTGGCGAACGCTATCTGTCCACTCCCTTATATAGCGACTAAGACTGCTTTTATATATAATTATTTGATAATGCTCTCTTTCAAGGGCGCTGACTTGCTTTATGGGCACGTCGGCGCCTCTGTTCTTTTTTACATTCTTTAGCTTGCACGCGTGCAAATATGGTGCTATAATTACCTCAGATAGTGATAAATTCTCCCCTCTATATTAACAGAGGAGTTATTGCCTGTCTTTTGGCAAACCCGACGAAAGTCGGCGACGCAAAGCTATAGGGCCTTTAAAATGGCAGCCAGTTGCCGACACGAGCATAGTGTAGCTTTGCTTGTGTTGAAATTATTTGCTTATGACTAAAGGCCGTACTGTTTGTCTTGACAGGTAGTGCGGCTTTTATTTTGGCTCTTTTCTTATTGACTTCAAAGGTGGCGTTACTTATGAAACAACACAAGCTTATGCAAAATAAGCTTTATTCCTGCATACTTGCCCTCTTCTTGCTTGTGTGCGGCACATTCTTAGCCTGCTTAGCAAGACCTCTTGCAGCCTCTGCTGAAACCGTCAAAATGCAGACTATCCGTGTAGGCTATTTTTATCTGCCCGGTTATCACGAGATCGACGAGCAGGGCTATAGGCGCGGCTACGGCTACGACTTCGTGCAGCGTTTAAAGTTTTACAACAACTGGAAATGTGAATACCTGGGCTATAACGAAAGCTGGGCCAATGGCTACAAAATGCTGGAGCAGGGAAAAATCGACCTCATGACAGGCGTTGTCCGTCGCCCAGAGCGTTTAGAAAAATATGCCTATAGCAGCAACCCCATAGGCCGCACCAGCACCTCCTTATTTGTGCGCGAAACAGATACGCGCTTTGCTCCCGGCTATTACCAAACCTATAACGGCATCGTCATCGGTGCCCTGCGTAACGGTGTGAGCACGGCCCAGTTTTTCCGCTTCGCTAAGGAAAAGGGCTTTCACTATAAGCTTATTTATTTCGACCATATGTCGGACCTACTAGAAGCACTGCGCGAAAAAAAGACTGTTGATGCCATAGTAACCCTTGGCACTCGCTATATGGAGCACGAACGCATTCTCGACCAGTTTAGTTCCGAGTATATTTATGCCATTGTCAAAAAGGGTAATGAAAAGCTGCTGGACCAGATTAATCGTGCCATGTATAAGATGGAATTTGTTAATCCTCTTTGGCGCCAGGAGCTTTTTGCTAAATACTATATGCCGCGTAAGGGACGAGTGCTGCCTCTTTATGAGGATGAATATGCTTATAGGGCAGATTTTAATGCCGAAAGAGAGCTCTTAGTCCTGGTTAATCCCGACCGCAGACCCTATTCCTATTATGAGGAGGGCAAGCTTAAGGGTATTTTCCCCAAAATCATGCAGGAGCTGTCTCACCGCAGCGGTTTAAAGTATAAGTTTCTTCCTGTTAAAAACCGCAAGGAATATCTGGATGCTTTAACCCATCAGCAGGCAGACCTTGTGCTGGATATGCCCAAGCTCAATCATCAGGCGGAGCACTTGGGCTATAATTTGTCTGAACCCCTCTTAAGCCCGACCCTGTTCATGCTTAAGCTGCGCGATAATAACGAGCAGCCTCAGAGCGTTGCCCTCACCAAGTCTGCTTATGACTATGGACAAAAGCCTGATTATGTGCCAGAGGAGGCCAAGCTTTATCATCTAAACTCTCTAAAGGACTGCGTTGACGGAGTGCTGGAGGGTAAATATGATGCAACCTATGCCTATGCTTTGCAGGCTCAGGATGCCTTAGCTCAGGATGTGCGCAAAAAACTGAAAATGACACTTGTACATTTCAGTCAATTCGATTACTGCATAGGCGTAAAGGCTGACGAAAACTATCTTTTGGCTTCCATTATCAATAAAGGTGTAGCTAGTGTCAAAGCAAATTATATAGATGAGCTCATAGATGAATACACGGAGCAACAGGTTGCTCCTCCCTTATGGCTCGAAATTGTCAATGACCCCTGGGCCGTTGCTATTATTGTCTTTGTCGTGTTGGGCAACATCTTTCTCGTGCTCATGCTGTTCATGCGCCGCAAGAACATAAAAATAATCAGCCAAAAGAATCAGCAGCTCCAAGAGCAGCACAAGCTCTTGCGCCGTGCCCTGGAGCAGGCTCAGGAGAGCAGCAAGGCCAAGTCCGTCTTTCTTAACAGCATGTCGCACGACATCCGCACGCCTATGAATGCCATCATGGGCTTTGCCAAGCTGGCAGAGGAGCAGAGCGATAACACCGCCACCAAGGGCTATCTGCAAAAAATTATGCTCGCCGGCAAAAATCTGCTAACCCTTGTCAATGATGTGCTTAATATGAGCAGCATTGACAACGGCAAGCTGCAGGT
>JAEDNJ010000059.1 GCA_016302525.1 Phascolarctobacterium sp.
GTCTTCACTACATTATATGATAACTAATGCTGCCCAGCTTCTTTCTATGTAAGATTATTGGCTTCATTATATCATACATTGCTAATTATAGCAAAAAGATACGCACTTTCAGCAGAAAAACTTCAGCCTAATACTTTGTATAAACATACATTTTTTCCGTTAAATTTTAGCATTTCCTGTAAAATTTCAGAGGAAAACGGATTTATTCAAGGTTTGCTATTTTTTCCTCTATTTTCTAGCATTTTTTGTTGTTTTCCTGCATTTTTCTCTTGCATTTTTGCTTAATCGCTGTTATACTTTTTTCATCACAAAAACTAGGTAAGGAGGCTCTCTTTATGTGTAGATATTTTCAATTAAACCAAACTGCTGTAGAGAAGCTCGCTGCACGTTTTGGCACGCCTCTTTTGGTATTATCCATAAATCAAGTTAAGAAGAATTACGAAGTTCTGCGCAAGTATCTGCCTCGCGCTAAGGTGCATTACGCAATTAAGGCTAATCCCCATCCTGAAATTCTGCGCCTCATGGCTAAGCTTGGCTCTAACTTTGATGTTGCCTCGGATGGAGAAATCCAAACCCTCTTTGATATGGGCATTGACGGCAGCCGTATTATTTATGCTAACCCTGTAAAGACCCGTGCTGGACTTTTAGCCTGCAACAGCTGTGGTGTCCGCAGAATGACCTTTGACAGCGCTACTGAAATAGAAAAGATTAAGGCTCTCTGCCCTAATGCCACTGTTTTACTGCGTCTACGCATAGACAACAAGGCTGCTCATGTTGACCTTAACAGCAAATTTGGCGCCGCTCGTGAGGATGCCCTCCAGCTCATGCTTAAGGCACAGGCCGCTGGCCTCAATATGGCTGGTATCGCCTTTCATGTTGGCAGCCAGACTGTAGTTTCTGACCCCTACCTGCAGGCCTTGGATACTACGCGTGAGCTTTTTGCAGAAGCGAAGGCAGCAGGACTAAACCTGCATATAGTTGATCTTGGTGGCGGTAT
The DNA here is from genome assembly GCA_016302525.1 of Phascolarctobacterium sp. Lineage (GTDB taxonomy): Bacteria > Bacillota > Negativicutes > Acidaminococcales > Acidaminococcaceae > Phascolarctobacterium_A. The sequence continues at coordinate 998 of JAEDNJ010000059.1, forward strand.
GCCCATCCCTGAGGAAAAGGTAAAATTCAATCTGCCCGAAATGCTCAAGCAGATTTCTGCCCGCCTGGACGAGGACTTTCCGGAGGCAGAAATTTGGTGCGAGCCTGGACGTTATATTTGCGGTACAGCGGTGAACCTCATCACCAGTGTTATTGGTGTTACCAACCGTGGCGGTATGCCTTGGTACTTTTTAGATGAGGGTCTCTATGGCACCTTCTCCGGCGTACTCTTTGACCAATGGGACTTCAAGCTCCTCAGCTTTAAAAAGGGAGTCAAAAAAGTACGCGCTACCTTTGCCGGTCCCAGCTGTGACTCTCTGGATGTTATGTTCCGTGGCGTTATGACTGCTCCGCTAGAAATGGGAGACCTGCTCTTAGTACCGGCCTGTGGTGCTTATACCTCGGCCTCTGCAACCACCTTTAACGGCTTTAGCAAAGCAAAATTCATCGTTTGGGAAGACATGAAGCATCGCATAGAAGTCGATACCAGGAGTGAAACATTGTAATGAAGAAAGTATTTATGCTACTGCTCTGTGTGGGTACTTTAAGCATAGTCCAAACCAGCTCAGCAGCAGAGCTAAAAACAAGCTTACATGACAAAAGCTTTGTAGCTAATCATGCCAAAAGTGAATATACTAGCTCCATTAGTAACAAGGCTGGTCTTGTGCAAGCCAGCTTTATGAGCAGTAATATTAGTATTGCATACACAAAATTTACAGCCAGCTACGAAACTATATCAAAAAACAGCTTTATTCCCGACAAGTTAAGTGATACACTATCTGGCTCTATGACCAGCTGTGATACTATTACAAATAGCACCTTTATTTCTGCCCAGCAGGAAGTGATAAGTAATGACAAGATTTATTACGGGCTAATTCCTAATCCGTTTAAGCTTGCCTCCAAGGTCGCAACTGCCCCCTTGCGTATAGCTAAGGCAAAGGCTAAGGCTGCTAAAAAGGCAGCCAAGCTAGCCAAAAAGGGAGTGGACACTGTCAAGGATATTGATGGTGATGCACCTGGAAAGGAGCCTTCTGGAAAGTACGAAAAAACGCCTTATACTAAGGACAGATTTAAACGCACGAGCAAGGATAAGAAGGCAGACAAAAAAGCCTCTCGTAAAAAAGCTGACGTTAAAGCTCGCGACAGATATGAGGATTATGACTTTGCTACAGACAGCCTTGAAACGCAGGAAAGTCCCTACATCAAAAAACGCAGTGTCGTTGTAATAACCAGAACTACTAACAACAAGCTTAATAATAGTGAAGCAGTGGAAGCCAATTCCACTACAACACGAGCTAACACTAAGCAAGAAAAGCCTGTAGTTTCTAGCAAACGTGACATTGCAGCCTCTAGCGCAGAAAAAGCTGATAAAGAAATAACTAAAGAACGAGCTAACACTAAACAGGAAAAGCCTGTGGCTTCTAATTATCGTAATACAGCTACTCCTAGCGTAGAAAAAGCTGCTAAAGAAACCTCTACAGCACGAGCTAACACTAAGCAGGATAAGCCTGTGGCTTCTAATTATCGTAATGTAGATATTGCTAATACAGCAGAAGCTACACAAGCAAATTAGCTTCACCAAAATAGCCTGTGAGTGCAAGATAATAAACTCCTAAAGTAGATACTAAATTCTACCTTAGGAGTTTTTATTATGCTTAAGTCATCTTATACGCAAAAACGGCAAGCGATATGATACTCAATGCCAAAAAAATATAGCAGCTAAGAAGCTGCTTGTAAAATTTTACGCAGTATGTTATAATGTGTAAAATTAATACACATATATTAACTTAGTTATTGCACATATATAAACTAATTTTGAGATAAGGAGAATAGTATTTTATGCTCACTACAGCACAAATTGGCGACATCATCCAAAGATTCCAGGCTCAATACCCTCTTAACCCCGCAAGCAAGCCACCCAATGCTATCCAGTGCGGTAAGTTCATTATCTATAATAAGAATACAGTTTTTGTTATTGCTGCAGCAGACACTGGCGTAGAACTAGCCAGCGCTATCTATAAACGCCAGGCCTTCGCCCTAGCCTATGCTGCCAATGCCTTCCCTACTCTTACACCTAAGGAGCAAACCATCCTCAAGCTTAATATGCCCCCCGACCTTATTGCTTATGCTGAGATTGTTCCTAAAAAGAAGCATCCCGGTGGTCGCCCTAAAACAGGTCGCCGCTATAAGCAATACTGGATTAACGATGAAGAAGATGCTGCTATTAAAAAGCTCCTAGCCACTATGCGTGGTAAGGCGGTAGAGGAATAATCCTCTACCGTCCTATTTTTTTATTGTGCAGGGTCGCAAGCCGTCGAACTCGTGAATGCTTAAGCTCTCCCCCTTAGGAACTACAATGACACTCTCATCGTACTCTCCTGCAATGAGCTTTTCTAGCACCTTGTAGGGGCCAGGCAAATATGTCAGCGTTCCTCCTAAAAGCTTCACTAGGGGCATGATATAGTCTTCAACCTCCTGTAAGGCATAGGTAGCCGTGTCGATAATATAAAAGTCTGTAAAGCCCTTATAGAGCTGTTTTAGAAAGCTCTCAGCCTCTGCCTGCCCACGCTCCTGAATCAGCTTTGTATAGTCTATAGTAGAGTTCTTCATAAAGTTCATCCAGCTCTTGGTTATAAAAATAGCTCCATCTGGGCGTTTTATGCCAGAGCCAGTTAACAGAACATCAATACAGTCCATGGTACGAGGAACAACAATTTGGCAGGTTGTCGCCTGCAAATCACAGGTTGCCTTGCCACAGCCAGAAACGCAAATTATAATTTCCTCAGCTTCCGTGTTAGTGTCAATTATACCTTGCAAGGTCTCATGCATCTTCTTAGGGTCACTATGTAACGCTACATGAAGATAATTAACCTTGCCAGCAAAGCCAATTTTCTCAATGGTCTTCTCTAACTCCTTTTGCAAAGTAATGCAGGAATATATAACTCTTTTACACATGTTATCAGCTCCTTTATCACTCACTATTATCTATTACTTTATCCTATAAGCTTTCTCGCCACAAATTGTCCTTGCATATACAATAGTAAACCTAAATTACAATCAGAAATAGCAAACTTTAGCTAAAAATCATTACCAGCGCTGCTTAAGCCATCCTTCGTATGCACCCAACCGCAAGCCTTATAGGTTACAAAGGATTGCTTGAGTTGCTTTTGATTTGTATGCAAAGCAATAGCAAGAACAGTTATGAGCTGTACTATAGCCCTACATAGCATAATTATATACATAAAACAGAAACGACACAACAGCCAAAGCCATTGTGTCGCCATTAATTTTACTCAAAGATAATAAAGCTAACAGGCCTAGACAAATAAGCACAAAGACAATTTACTAGCAGCTGTTGCTTATAGTGCAGCACCAATCGGGTAGACTATGTTATACTTTTTCCACATAAACTCAGGATGTAAATCCTCCTTAGCCTTGCGTAGACCAGGCAGGCCCATGTCCTCCTCACGGTTGAGGTAGGTAACATCCTGCCACGCATGAAGGGCAAACTCCTTACACATGGCCTGATAAAGCCCTCGCTCGCCTATGACAGCCTTCTCCACGTGGAGCACGGCTGTGTCATCATTAATCTTTTTACCAAAGCTAAAGGCCTGAATCTTGCCATCATAGCGAATAGCTCCACCTCTTAGACCCAAGGCTTCAAAATTACAGCAGGCCTCACGAATAGCATAGAGCTCTTCCTCATCGCTAGCATCAATTCTACTGCGATGCTCGCACCATTTTTCGCCAAAGGTCAGGCACTCAGCGATATTTTCGCCAGTGATAGGCTCATATGTATAATCGGGATGCTTTTTAACAAAGGCGTTAAAATGATTCTTTTGTCCGTGGAGCTTGCGCCCGCCCAGGGTTTCCAGCTTCTCACGCAGATAAACATAATCCCAATTATCTCTATCATCCTCGAACTCAATGTTAGGAAAAATGCGCTCAAAACGGGCCCTCGTATCCTCGTAGACACCATGCATGGAGAAGGGCTTACCCCCGTTGTCCTCCAGCAAAGCCTCCATAATCTCCGGCAAGTCCTCATCTGCTCCCCCAAAGGGCTGCAAATAAAAGGCACAGTCACGGCGCTTCACCTTCAGAAGAAGAAAATTCTTGTATTCGCACCAAAAAATATTGTAGCAGTCTCGCCAAACATAAAGGTTAGAAAAAGCACATTCGCAGCCTCTTTGTCCTGAGCGAGAGATATATTGCTCAAACAGTGGACGCACATCTAGCGTCACCTTCTTAAATTCTAAAATAAACAGGACCTCCAATACATAAACACACTAAATTTCACCCTCTAACAAAGGGCTTGCAAGTCCTGAAAGCACCTTCTGTTGCCCGTTTATCTTTTCGGACATTCTCTACCTACATAGTCCTCAAAGGCCTTTTGCAGGTCATATACCAATTGTCCAGGCTTACCCTCATTGATAAAGCCACGGTCAATCTTGGTTACAGGCAGGAACTCGCAGCGAGGACCGCAAATAAAGGCTTCCTCAGCCTTCAGAGCAAAGTCAACAGTAAAGGGACGCTCCATAATCTGCAGCTCCATATCTACTGCCAAGCGCTCCTTTAAGAGACGGCGTGTAATATTCTTATGAATATGGTTATTCTCTGGATGAGTCCAAAGAATACCATCCTTGTAAATGAAGAAGCTAGCCTCAGTGGTCTCGGTAATTTTGCCATCTCTTACAAAGAGGGCATCAAAATAACGGCCTACAGTGGCCTTTTCCTTCGCTAAAACCTCTGGCAGACGGTTGGTAGTATTAACATCGCAATACTCCCAGCGCTTATCCTCATAGGTGCACAGAACTACACCCTTCTCGCGCTTTTCTTTAAGTGCTTCACGGTCTACAGGCACAGCATACATAGTCAGGTGAGGCACGCTCATCTTAGGATAAGCCAGATTATAGGCACCGCTGCCACGGCTAATTTGCGTGTAAATCTCACAGTTCTTTAGGCCAGTAGCAGCCAAAAGATTTTCGTGATACTCTACCAGCTCTTCAATCATATAAACACCAGGAATCTTGATTTTAATAATTGAATCAAAAAGATTGTTCATATGGGGCAGCAAGGCAAAGCAGCGGCCGTTATAAACCGGGGTAATCTCAAAAACACCATCACCAAAGCTAAAAGCACGGTCATTGGCTTCGATATATGCTTCCTCTAGTGGCATGATTTCGCCGTCAATAAGCACTAATTGTTCTTTAATTTCTTCCATCCAGGAACCTCCAAACTGTATAAGCAAAAATGATATTAATAATCCTTATTAAACACACTCTGTTATTATACACCATTTAGCTTCCTTTGTCTAATAGAATATAATGGAGCAAAGCTTCATGTGTTAGAAGAATTTTCATTTAAGGGAAGCCTTACACAAAGAGCTTCTCAACTTGTTTTATAAAAAAACGAGATTAAAACAACAAGCTTGCTTTAATCTCGTTAAATAGGCTTATATATTATATTTTTAGCAGACCTGACAGCTTGCAAGCTTCAGCCTCTTGCTACAAAATTAGCAACACTATATTCTATGTGTAGCTTACAGCTTTGCCATCAGCTCAGCCAGCTTGGCCTCCTGCTCAGCTAGCACCTCGTCACCAAGCACAAATTGCTTAGCATTTTCAGTGAAGGCAGGGCCACCATAGGATTTACGAGCTGCCACGCAGTTATAGGGCTCCAGGGCAACCAGCAGATCCTCTTCAAAGAGCTCGCTGAACTTCTTGTATTCCTCAATGCTAATCTCAGGCAGGAATTTGCCATTTAAGATGGCATAAGCAACACACTTGCCCACTACCTCGTGAGCTTGACGGAAGGGCAAGCCCTTGCGTACTAGGTAATCAGCTAGGTCGGTTGCATTGGAGAAGTCCTTAGAAACAGCCTCTGCCATTTTGTCCACATTCACGGTCATGGTCAGCAGCATATCTGCATAAACCTGCAGGGTGAATTTTACAGTATCTACAGCATCAAAGAAGCCTTCCTTATCCTCCTGCAAATCCTTATTATAGGTTAAGGGCAGACCCTTTGCAGTGGTCAGCATACCCATGAGATGTCCATAAACGCGACCAGTCTTGCCACGCACTAATTCGGCAATATCCGGATTTTTCTTTTGCGGCATCATAGAAGAACCAGTTGCAAAGGCATCATCAAATTCGATGAAGGCAAACTCTGTCGAGGACCACAGGCACAGCTCCTCGCTGAGACGAGACATATGCATCATTAAGGTAGAAGCAAAGCTTAAGAACTCAATAACATAGTCACGGTCGCTTACTGCATCCATGGAGTTGCAGTATACCTTGCCAAAGTTCAGCTGCTCAGCCACATCAAAGCGGTCGATGGGGAAGGTTGTGCCAGCAATAGCGCCAGCGCCCAGAGGCATCATGTCAGCTCCCTCCCATACGCCTAAGAGGCGACGGAAATCGCGCTGCAGCATATTGAAATAAGCCAGCAGATGATGAGCAAGGGTAATCGGTTGAGCACGCTGTAAATGTGTATAGCCAGGCATTAAGGTCTTGTCATGCTTTTTAGCAACGGTGAGCACAGCCTTCTCAAAGCGAATTAAGAGCTCAGCAATTTCTGCGACCTCACGCTTCATATACATATGCATATCCAGAGCTACCTGGTCATTGCGGCTGCGAGCGGTGTGCAGTCTGGCACCAGCAGCCCCAATGCGCTCGGTTAAACGAGCCTCCACATTCATGTGAATATCTTCAAGAGCAACCTCGAAGGAAAAGTTACCAGCCTCAATATCAGCTAAAATATCCTTCAAGCCTGCAATGATTTTTTCGCCATCCTCTGCAGGAATGATACCGCATTTTGCCAACATACCGGCATGGGCAATACTGCCGCGGATATCCTCGCGATATAAACGCTTATCAAAATCAATGGACGCATTAAATGCGTCCACCAATTCGTTCGTATTCTTACTAAAACGACCGCCCCAGAGCTTAGCCATTATTTCAGAGTGCCCTTCTTCATCAGAGCACGAACCTGCAGCGGCAGGCCGAACAGATTGATAAAGCCGGTAGCATCTGCTTGGTTGTAAACCTCGTCTTCGCCGAAGGTTACATATTCTTGGCTGTACAGGGAGTACGGAGACTTAACGCCAGCGGAGTAGATGTTGCCTTTGTACAGCTTCATGCGTACAGTACCAGTTACAGTCTTTTGAGTTTCGTTTACGAAGCCATCCAGAGCCTCACGCAGGGGGCTGAACCACATTCCATCATAAACCAGCTCGGAGTAACGGATGGAAACCTGTTGCTTGAAGGATTGAGTAGCACGATCCAGGCACAGATTTTCGAGTTCGTTGTGGCCGTAGTAGATGATAGCGCCAGCGGGGTTTTCATAAACGCCACGGCTCTTCATGCCTACTAGACGATCCTCTACCATATCGGTGATACCAACAGCATTGCGGATACCGATTTCGTTCAGTTTTTCTACCAGAGCTGCAGGGCTCAGCTTTTCGCCATTTACAGCAACGGGAACGCCTTCAACATATTCCAACTCAACATATTCAGGTCTGTCGGGAGCTTTTTCAGGAATGTTGGTTACGATGAACAGCTCATCCTTAGGTGCATTCCAGGGATCCTCGAGGTCGGAGCCTTCGTGGGACAGATGCCACATATTGCGGTCCATGGAGTAGTCATGGTCATGGCTTACAGGAATAGGAATGTTATGAGCAGCAGCGTAGTCAATCTCTTGGTCACGAGAACGCAGT
>JAEDNJ010000060.1 GCA_016302525.1 Phascolarctobacterium sp.
ATGGAGGCTGCTATGCCGCACAGGCCCATAGAAACACCTCCCAGAGCTAGCTGAATGGCGCTGACACCAGCGCAGGCACTTGTGCCTACTCCATGGCTGGAGGCGCCAATAGCTACACCCATAGCCACATCATCCTTCATGCCGATAAGGTTGAAAATGGTATGGTTAAAGGTGGCACCTATAATGCCCGACAGGATAACAGCTGCTGTAGTAATGGCAGGCAGGCCGCCAAGAGGCCTACTGATTTCAATTGCTATTGGCGTAGTCACAGACTTAGGCAGGGTAGAGAGCAGCATTTTTTCGCTCAAGCCTAGCCAGGAGCCTAAAAAATAGATGGCTACAATGGATACGACAGTAGAAAAGATGACGCCGCCAGCTAAGGGCAGGGCATAACGCTCGACAATGCGCCAGTTTCTGTGGAGAGGAACAGCCAGAGCAATGGTAGCAGGGCCCAGCATAAAATTGATGAACTGAGCGCCCTTTTCGTAGCTTTCGTAAGAGGCACCTGGCACATAGAATAGAATGAGCAGGATAACAGGACAGGCGAGGGCTATAGGCGGCAGAATCCGCAGATTCAGCCGTGTAATCAGGAGCTCGGCAAAGCAATAAATAAGTACCGTCAGGCCCAGGCCAAATAAAAGTGATGAGGTTAAGATTTCGGGAAACATTAGTGCTTACCTCCTTGCAGCTTAATGAGCAGCTCTGTAAATTTGGCTGTGCTTAAAAGAATGACCAGGCTGCCGAGGACGACTGTACCTAAAAAGGGCAGCAGCTCTGCCTTAAGCACATCCAGATAGAGGATAATGCCTACGGCTGCCGGCATGAACAGAAGGCCCATTTTCGTAATGAGTAAATCGCAGAAGCCCTCGACAATGCTTACGGGAAATAAGTTAAAATGCAAGGCCAAAAAGAGCATAAGCATACCTAATAATGGAGCAGGAAAGGCAAGGCCCAGCTGGGAAATAATAGTAGTGGCCAGCCATTGAAGCAAGAGGATAATGGCAAAGCCCTGTAATAGTAGATTAGGTGTCATAATATTTACTGCATAGCTCGTGGCTATACTCCTTTCTCTAGTTTAAAAAAGATAGCATAGATTATAGCACTGTAGCAAGAAGAATACAATAATTAAAGCCTGCTCTTGCAAAAAAATTGAAATCAAGGTATAATGTTATATATGCGGATATGGTGTAATGGTAACATACCGGCTTCCCAAGCCGTTGTCACGGGTTCGAATCCCGCTATCCGCTCCACTGAGCAGGTTGGCCTTCAGAGAAATCTGGAGGCTTTTTTACAAGGGAGGTCGTCTTATGAATTGTGCATTTTGCAAGCATCATAACTGTTATACTAAGGGACAAAACTGCTTAGGTCCTGCAGGTGAAAATGCAGCTAGCCTTTATACCGAGGAAGAGGTTAAGATTATGCAGGCTGCTGCAGCGACAGAAAGCCGTAATTACCTGAAAATGACTCGCTTAGAGGAAAGCCTGTTTTTTGCTCAACAAATGGGGGCTAAAAAGATTGGTATTGCCTTCTGTATCGGTTTAGCTAATGAGGCTGGTTTCTGTGCCCAATATTTTAAAAATGCTGGGCTGGCTGTAGAGTCTATTTGCTGCAAGAATTGCGCTATTGATAAGGATGTGCTGGGTCTGGAAAAGATTAAGCCGGGTAAGTTTGAGGGTATGTGCAATCCTAAGATGCAGGCGGAGGTTATGAATAAGGCTAAGACGGATTTTAACTTCGTTGTAGGTCTGTGCGTGGGTCATGACATGATTTTTACGAAAAACTGTGAGGCTCCTGTTTCCAGCCTCATTACGAAGGATAGAGTTTTGGCTAACAATCCCGCCGGCGTAGTTTATTCTCGCTACTGGCGCCGTAAGCTGGGTATCCTAGAAGAGGGCACCGTGTAAGCCCTGAGTGTACATTAGATAAGCTTTAGAAGCGTTCCTGACGTTAAAAAGATTTTGAGACGGAAGCTGCGCAGGACTATTTAGGGATAAGTGTCTTTTGCCGCATCTTCTGCTAGGGGATGCGGTTTTATTTATGGTGAAGAGAATGCAGCGCTTTTTGCAACATGGTAGCAAACAAATATTGATTTTTCTGCTGCTTTTGGTGGCATGGTTCATAGTCTGCGAAGCCAGGCTATGGAGCACTTATATTTTGCCCACCCCTGCTATGGTAGCAGAGACTATGCTAGCTATGTTTGCTAGTGGCGAGCTGGCTGAGGCTGTGCTGGTGAGCTTTAGACGGGTTTTCCTAGGCTTTGGCTCTGCCTTTGTGCTGGCCTTTCTGTTGGGCATAGTGGGAGTCATGCTGCCGGGCCTGCGACCCTATTATATGTCCTTTGTGGACTTTGTGCGCCATGTGCCGCCTCTGAGCCTCATTCCGCTCTTGATTTTGTGGGCTGGCATTGGCGAGGCTCCCAAGGTTATCGTCATTCTTTTGGCTACCTTTGGCCCCATGCTGCTCAATATTGATGCCGGGCTAGGGGGCTGTGATAAAAAGCTTATCGAGGTAGGGCGTATTCTGGGCTTTACGAAGCAGCAGCTCTTTTGGCGGATTATGCTGCCCTCTGCCTGGCCGCATATTTTTGTGGGCATGCGCGTGGGCTTGGGCTATAGCCTGAGAGCTATCATTGGCGCCGAGATGGTGGCCGCTTCTAGTGGGCTGGGCTACATGATTCTTGACGCGCAGACTATGTCGCGAACGGATAAGGCCATCGTTGGCATTATTGCCATTGGCGTGCTGGGTCTGTGCCTGGACTTTGTTTTAGGCAAGCTTATGCATAAGCTGTTTCCGTATTTGCCAAGTGAGGATTAGGAGTTGTTTATTGTTTTATAGCTGCCTGAATTTATAAATATATGCGCGCAAGAATAGCTCTTGTGAAGCTGTTTAGATTAGCTAATGAGCTTAGTTTGATGAGCTATGTTTTAAGCAGGTTAGCATAGGATTGCTGTGCTAAGCAGAGCTTAGCAATAATATAAGTAGTATAGTAATGCTTTGTGAATATGATAGTACAGCAGGTTATGTTATGTGGAGCCTAGCAATAATATAAGTTGTATATTAGCTAATTTTTTTAGGATACGCAGTATTTATATGCTTGCTTAGTAATGACAGGTGGGTATAGAGATGGAAGCATTAAGGGTTGACAACATAAAGAAAAGCTATACCCTTGCTGAGGGTGAGCATAAGGTGCTGTGTGGGCTTAGCTTTACGGCTGAACTTGGCAAAATTACCGTGCTCCTAGGCAGGAGCGGCTGCGGCAAGACCACCCTTTTAAGGCTCATTAGTGGGCTGGAGGAGGCCGACAGCGGCTCTATAGCGGTGCCTGAGGGCTTGAAGCTGGGGATGATGTTTCAGGAGGCTAGGCTCATGCCTTGGCTGAGCTGTAGGGAAAACATTACCCTCGGCCTAGGCGAGAACTACGAGCCTAAGGAGCTGGCCAAGCTGCTGGCTACAGTGGGCTTAGAAAAATTTGCTGAGGCCTATCCGCACCAGCTATCTGGCGGTATGCAGCAAAGGGTGGCTTTAGCGAGAACTCTGGCGCAAAGGAGCCAAATGATTCTGATGGACGAGCCCTTTGCGGCTCTGGACTATTTTACAAGGCTGCAAATGCAGCAGGAGGTGCTGCGCATTAAGGCTATGCTGGGGACGGGAATTATCTTTGTCACGCACAATATTGACGAGGCTCTGGCCTTAGGCGACAAAATCCTCATTATGCAGGCTGGCTTTATTGCCCAGGAAATAAATTTGCCGCCTACCTCGGCAAGAGATGTGCTGCAGGAGCCTTATTTAAGCTATAAAAAGCAAATCCTGCAGGCCTTGGTACAATAGTTAAATAACAAGCGCTGCTTGTTTATTTATAGGTGCTGCAAGCTGCTAAGGCCGAGAGCCCGTGCCAGCAGCTAAAAGGCATCCAAAATTTAAGATGGAACGATGGCCGTGACATCAAAAATGTAAAGGAGATTTTAATTATGAAAAAATGCTTACTACTTTTATTGAGCGTAATGCTGACCGTGCTCATGTTTGGCTGTGGCAGTAATGCTAAGCCCGAAAAGAAGGAGGCCTACAAGCCCACTGTGAAGAAGGTTGTGGCAACCTATGTGCAGGCTCCCTTAAATGTGCCCAGCATTGTGCAAAAGGAGCGCAAGAGCTTTGAAGAGGCTTATAAGGCCTATGGTCTGCCCTTTGAATATTCCACGATTACCTCTGGAGCCGACCAGACTGCAGCTCTGGCCTCTGGCGATATTCAGCTTTTAAACTGCGTAGGCGGTTCCTCTGTTTTGATTTCTGCAGCTGCGGGCGCAGATATTAAGATTTTGAGTGTTTATGCTAATGCGCCTAAGGCCTTTCGCATCTTCTCCAAGGATAGCGCTATTAAGTCTCCCGCAGACTTAAAGGGCAAGACTATCGGCGGTCCCAAGGGTACGATTTTGCATGAGCTTTTGGCTGCTTATCTAAAAAAGGGTGGCCTTTCCATGAAGGATGTTAAGTTCGTGAACATGGGGCTGCCTGCTGCCCGTGCTGCCTTAGAGGGTGGCAAAATTGATGCTGCTCTGCAGGCTGGTCCTCTGGCCTACACTGCAGAAAAAGCTGGTCTGCATATTGTGACTAATGGTGAGGGTCTGGTTTCCGGCTTAACCGTTACTGCCACCAGCGCTAAGTTCTACAAGGAGAATAAGCCTCTTGTAGATACCTTCCTGAAGGTGCAAAAGGAGAGCCTCAAATTTATGGCCGAGCATAAGGCAGAGGCAATGCAAATGACCGCCAAGGCTACCGGACTTAAGCCTGAGGCTGTGGAGGCTATGTATCCTCTCTATGACTTCAATCCTGCTGTGACCGACACTACGAAGAAAAACCTGAAGGAAACTCAGGATTTCCTCGTTGCTTCCGGCATTATGCAAAAGAAGGTTGATGTAGACAAGCTGTTCTTTTAAAGGATAGTCCCTTTGTTCAGCTTATAATGTACCCTCTAATGTGAACACTTATAAAGAGAAACCCATCCTTGACGATTCTTGCCGAGGATGGGTTCTTCTAGTTATAAGCTCGTTATTTTTCTTTGTGAGCAAAGCGGTATGTACTTTTACTTATGCATAAAATACTGCATAAAGTATACTTTTAGAAATAATGTATACATAGTTGCGAGCTCTTGCTTAGATTATGCGATTGTTTTACAATAGGTGCAGACCAAATGAGGGAGGTTCTATTAATGCCTAAAATTAACACAGTATTAGTCGCCAACCGTGGCGAGATTGCCATTCGTGTGTTCCGTGCCTGCAATGAGCTGGGTATCCACACTGTGGCTATATATTCTAAAGAAGACACCCTAGCATTACACCGCAACAAGGCCGACGAGGCTTATCTCGTAGGTAAGGGCAAGAGCCCTACGGATGCTTATCTTGATATTGATGACATCATCCGCATTGCTAAAGAGCATGATGTAGATGCTATCCACCCCGGCTATGGCTTTTTGTCTGAAAACAGCCGCTTAGCTGAGCGCTGCAACGAGGAGGGCATTATCTTTATCGGTCCTCGCGTTGAGCATTTAATTATGTTCGGCGACAAAATCAACGCGCGTAAGCAGGCTGAGCTGGCCAACATCCCCATGATTCCCGGCAGCAAGGGCACAGTCAATAGTCTGCAGGAGGTGCTGGACTTTGGCGAGGAATACGGCTATCCGATTATCATTAAGGCTGTTAACGGCGGCGGTGGTCGTGGTATGCGCGTTGTGCACAATGCTGAGGAAGCTACTGCCTCCTACGACCTGGCTAAGAGCGAGGCTAAAAAAGCCTTTGGCAATGATGAAATCTATTTAGAGAAGTACCTGCAAAATCCCAAGCATATTGAGGTGCAAATCATTGGCGATACCCATGGCAACTTAATGCACCTCTTTGAGCGTGACTGCTCCGTACAGCGCCGTCACCAAAAGCTGGTCGAAATCGCTCCTGCCTTTGCTCTGCCTTTAGAGCAGCGCAAGGCTATCTGCGAGGCTGCTGTTAAGCTGATGAAGAATGTAGACTATGTCAGCGCTGGTACAGTAGAATTCTTGGCTACACCGGACGGCAAATTCTACTTTATTGAGGTTAATCCGCGTATTCAGGTTGAGCACACTGTTACCGAGCAAATTACCAGCCTAGATTTAGTGCAAACCCAAATCAGGGTGGCTGAGGGCTATGCTCTCCATGATGACATTATCGCCCTGCCCCAGCAGGAGGACCTGCACCCCTTAGGTCATGCTATTCAATGTCGTATTACCACTGAGGACCCGTCCAATAACTTTATGCCCGATACAGGCAAGCTCATTACCTATCGTAGCGGTGGCGGTCCCGGCGTGCGCCTGGATGGTGGCAATGCCTTCACCGGCTCCGTTATCACGCCTTATTATGACTCCCTGCTGGTAAAGGCGACAACCTACGGCCTTACGCACCAAATTGCTATTACTAAAATGCTGCGCTGCTTAAAGGAATTCCGTATCCGTGGCGTTAAGACCAATATCCAATTCTTAGAAAATGTTTTGCAAAACCCGCACTTTGTTAAGGGCGATTATACCACCGATTTTGTAGACCAAACGCCGGAGCTCTTTGTTTTCCCGAAGCTGATGGACCGTGGCAATAAGCTGCTGCATTATATTGCTGATGTAACTGTTAATGGCTATTCTAATGTGGGCGTGCAGCCTAAGCCGGAATTTGCTCCTTTGAATATGCCTAAGCCCTATACCGGCATTTTAGGCATAGGTGCTAAGCACATCCTGGACACTCAGGGTACTGCAGGCTTAAACGAATGGATTCTGCGCCAAAAAGAGGTTCTCTTAACCGATACCACCTTCCGTGATGCTCACCAATCCCTTTTTGCTACCCGTCTGAGGACAAATGATATGCTCAAGGTTATGCGTGATACCGCTGGTAAGCTGCCCAACCTCTTCTCCTTTGAGTGCTGGGGCGGAGCTACCTTTGATGTAGCTTATCGCTTCCTAGACGAAAGCCCGTGGCAGCGTCTGCAGCAATTCCGCCAGGCAGCGCCTAATGTGCTCTTCCAAATGCTGCTGCGTGGTGCTAATGCTGTGGGCTATACCAGCTATCCGGATAATGTTGTTAAGGAATTTATCAGACTGGCTGCTAAAAACGGCATAGATGTTTTCCGTATCTTTGATAGTCTTAACGGCTTAGACAATATGCGTCTATCTATCGACACCGTGCGTGAAACCGGCAAGGTTGCCGAGGCTGCTCTGTGCTACACAGGTGACATTCTCGACCCGCGCCGCGATAAATATGATTTGCATTACTATGTCAACATGGCTCATGCCTTGGAGAAGGCAGGCGCGAATATTATCGCGATTAAGGATATGGCTGGTCTCTTAAAGCCAGAGGCAGCCTATCGCTTAGTAAAGGCCCTCAAGGAAGAGGTGAGCCTGCCTATTCACCTGCATACCCACGAGGGCAGCGGCAACGCTATTTATACCTATGCTCGTGCTGTTGATGCCGGCGTAGATATTGTCGATACTGCTATGTCTGCCATGAGCGGCGGCACTGCTCAGCCCAGCGGCAGCAGCCTGTACTATGCTTTAAGCGGCCATCCGCGCCAACCGCAGCTGGATGTTAATGCGATGAACGAGCTGTCTCGCTATTGGGAGACCGTGCGTCCCTACTACAAGGCAGCAGATAAGACTGAATGCTATCCTAACCCCGAGCTTTATGTACACGAAATGCCTGGCGGACAATATACTAACTTGAAGCAGCAGGCACAGGCCCTGGGTCTCATTGAGCGTTGGGAAGAAATCAAGGATATGTATCACCGTGTTTCTATGATGTTTGGTGATGTTATCAAGGTTACGCCTTCCTCTAAGGTTGTGGGCGATATGGCTCTCTTCATGGTGCAGAATGAGCTAAATGAGGAGGCTGTTTATGCTAAGGGCGATATTCTGGACTTCCCCGCTTCGGTAGTAGAATTCTTTGAAGGTCGTATCGGCACTCCCTACCAAGGCTTCCCAGAGAAGCTGCAGAAGCTGGTGCTGAAGGGCAAGAAGCCTATTACCCAGCGCCCTGGTGCTGTCCTGGCTCCTGTAGACTTTGAGGCAGTGCGCCAGCAGCTGGCAGAGCTGGGAGCTCCTACTACGGATGAAGCTGTTAGCTCCTATTGCCTCTATCCGAAGGTTTTCCTGGACTGGGTAAATCGCTACAACGAATTTGGTGATATTTCTGTTCTGGATACGCCGACCTTCTTCTTTGGCATGAATCCGGGCGAGGAAATCAAGGTCGAGATTGAGCAGGGCAAGGTGCTGGTTATTAAGCTAGACCATATTTCCGAGGCTAATGCAGCTGGTATGCGTACAGTGCACTTTGATTTCAACGGTCTGCCGCGCGAGATTGAGGTTAAGGACCGCAATGCTAAGACCACTACCGTAGCGCGCAAGAAGGCTGATAAGACTAAGCTCGGCGAGGTTGCAGCCTCCCTTTCTGGCTCTGTAGTCAAGGTGCTGGTAGAAAAGGGTCAATCTGTTACGAAGGGCACTCCCTTGGTAGTTACAGAGGCCATGAAGATGGAAACAACCCTGTCTGCTCCTGTCACTGGCATTGTCAGCATTATCCATGTCAACGCTGGTGAACGCGTAGAGAGCGGCGATTGTCTGGTAGAAATTGACACGAGGGCTTAA
>JAEDNJ010000061.1 GCA_016302525.1 Phascolarctobacterium sp.
TATTGAAACTCATCTATGACTAAGACCAGCTTTTTATCTCTAGGAAGCTTCTCTGCTAGGTAGGCGAACAAATCAACCCAGCTCGTAAAGCTAATGCTCAGCAAAATCTTATCTTCAAGGTAATTAGCTATTGCCCATTGCAGACCGTTGATATTCATCTGCTCAGCTTCCTCGGTCGCAAGAAAATATATACCAGGCTTATTTGCCATAAAATGGGTAGCCAAGGAGGTTTTACCCAAACGTCTTCTGCCGTAAAGCACCACAAAAGAGGCTTCTTTTTTTGCATATTCTCGTTCTAAGAAAGCCAGCTCCTCTTCTCTATCTATAAACTTCACTGCTAACACCTCCAAATGCTCTCCAAAAAAATATTATGCTTAAAATTATTATACCATAAAGAATAATAATTTCAAGCATAATTTATGAAAGGAGGCTGCCACATTCTCATGCAGCAGCCCCTAGTTAGTCTATATAATTTTATTCCTCGCTAATAGCTCTGTTGGATGCACAGATGATGCCCAGCATAGCAGCAATATTGACATTGGAATGCATTGCAGCGCCAAAGAAATGCTTGCCATCCTTGCGTTCAACCTCAATGTAGCAAATAGCCTTAGCAGTAGAGCCGCTGCCTACAGCGTGCTCATGATAGTTGACAAAGTCTAAATCAGCCAGACCAATGCTGTTGAGAGCCTTACAGAAGGAGTTAATAGGACCGTTACCATAGCCTACGACAGTCTTCTCAACTCCGTCCACACTAACAACGCCCTCAAAGCAGCTGTCAATAATGCCATCGGCCTTGCGCACCTCGCTAAAGTTGTGGCTTACCAATTTATATCTGCCCTCTAAGTTGAGGTAGTTCTTACGGAACAGGTCCACAATCTGCAGGCTAGTCAGCTCATCACCAAAATCATCTGCAGCAGCCTTGACTATATTGCCAAATTCCGGATGCATTTCCTTAGGCAGCTTGTAGCCCATGGTTTGCTCCAGTACGAAGGCAGCGCCGCCCTTGCCAGACTGGCTGTTAATGCGGATGACAGGCTCATAATCACGGTTCAGGTCAGCCGGATTAATAGGCAGATAAGGAACCTCCCAGTATTCGGTGCCGCTATCCTTCATAAATTGATAGCCCTTACGAATAGCATCCTGGTGAGAGCCACTGAAAGCAGTGAAAGCCAGATCACCAGCATAGGGTTGACGCGGCGGCACTTCCATCTTAGTACACTCCTCATAAATCTTGCGCAGCTGCATGATATTAGAGAAATCCAGCTCTGGGTCAACACCTTGAGTAAACATATTCAGGCCCACAGTTACAATATCCAAATTACCAGTACGCTCGCCATTGCCAAAGAGACAGCCCTCAATGCGGTCAGCGCCAGCCATTAAGCCCAGCTCAGCACAGGCAACGCCAGTACCACGGTCGTTATGAGGATGCAGACTTACGATAATAGCCTCGCGGTTCTTGATGTTGCGGCAGAAATATTCGATTTGGTCAGCATAGGTATTAGCAGTACACATTTCTACGGTAGAGGGCAGATTGAAAATAATCGGATTTTCCTTCGTGGGCTGCATAACCTCTGCCACAGCCTCGCAAATGCGAATAGAGAAATCAATCTCGGTGCCAGTGAAGCTTTCAGGAGAATATTCATAGCGGATATTCATGCCGCTGCGAGCCACCTCTTCATCAGTGAGCTCCTTAATCAGCTTTGCGCCATTTACGGCAATATCGATAATCCCCTCCATATCCTTACCAAAAACAACCTTGCGTTGCAGGGTAGAGGTGGAGTTATAGAAGTGAACAATAACATTTTTCGCACCACGCACAGCCTCAAAGGTCTTGCGAATTAATTCCTCGCGTGCCTGTACCAGAACCTGAATCCACACATCATCAGGAATGTGGTTGCCCTCAATCAAGGTACGCAGGGTAGCATATTCTGTTTCCGAAGCAGAAGGGAAGCCGATTTCTATTTCCTTAAAGCCCATATCCGTCAGGGTATGGAAGAACTTAACCTTTTTGTCGATACCCATGGGGGTTACAAGTGCCTGGTTGCCATCACGCAGGTCAACAGAGCACCAAATGGGCGCTTTTTCAATGCGTTTATCGGGCCATTGACGGTCAGGAAGCTTTACATAATCAAAGGGAACATATTTTTTTACTGGTTGCATTCTAATTTCCTCCTCGGTTTTGGGGCACAAAAAACGCCCCATAGTATTATACTAGGGGCGAGAATATTTCACGCTGTACCACCCTATTTCAGTGCCTAAGCACCCTCTAGCCTCAAGCAAGGCTGCTGCCTGTAACGTGACCACACGTCCTGTCCTACCTATCAGACAGGCAACTCCGGGACCAGTATCAACATGACCTTTTGCACTGTCTTGCACCAAACGACAGCTCTCTAAAGCCTCCAGGTTATGTCTTCTTCCCTTCAAAGTTTTTAAGGTGAGATATGTAGTTGTTAAGTTAATGAGTTTATTTTACCAAAATGCGCTAATTTTGTCAACTCTATTTTTCCTGGGTACAGCTTTGTTATTTGTTATTTTTATTAAAAATAAGTTTAGCTGGAATAGTTAAATAGCTACTGTACAATTTGCTCCATAAATGCTATACTATTAATAAGCAATTTTGCTGTACATCTTATAAAGCTGTGAGCTGTAGTGCAGCTCGTCTAAAGCATATATTATTTAGGAGGTAAAGGATTATGGAAGAAACAAGACCTTATGTCAGCTGGGAATTAGTGGAAAACTTTATGGTAGATGTATTTGTAAAATACGGTGTACCAGAAGAGGATGCTCGTATTTGTACTGATGTACTGCTGGAAAGCGATAGAAGAGGCATTGAAAGCCATGGCTGCAACCGCTTTAAGCCCATCTATCTGGACCGCATAAAAAATGGCACCCTGCTCCCGAAAACAGATATTGAAATCGTTAAGGACACTCCCTGTACCGTAGTTATGGACGCACATGACGGTATGGGTATGGTTGCTTCCTATAAGATGATGGAAATGCTCATTGAGAAGGCTTCTAAATATGGTATGGCAGGCGGTGCTATCTACAATTCTACTCACTATGGCATTGCTGGCTACTGGACCACAATGGCTGAAAAGGCTGGTATGATTGGTATCTCCGGTACTAATGCTAGACCCTCTGTAGCTCCTACCTTTGGCGTAGAGCCGATGATGGGTACCAACCCGCTGACCTTCACCATGCCTACTGATGAAGATTTCCCCTTCAACTTTGACTGCGCTACCAGCATTATCCAAAACGGCAAGATTGAATTCTATGCTAGACAAAACAAGGAGACCCCTGCTGGCTTAGTAGTTTCTAAGGACGGCGGCACCATGACTGAATCTGCTAAGATTCTGAAGGAAATGCGTGCTGGCAATGTGGCTCTGTTGCCTCTTGGCGGTCTGGGCGAAGAAACTGGCGGCTATAAGGGCTATGGCTTCACTACCATCGTAGAAATTCTTTCTGCTGCTTTAGCAGGCGGTCCTTACATGAAAGCCCTCTCTGGCAAGGATGCTGAGGGCAACAACTGTATGTACCACTTAGGCCACTTCTTCTTTGTTATCAATCCGGAGTTCTTCATGGGTCTGGACACCTTCAAGAAGACTGCTGGCGGTATCTGCCGTGGCCTGCGCAATTCCAAAAAATCTCCTGATGCAGAACGCATTTACACTGCTGGCGAGAAGGAATACCTGGTATGGCAAGAAAGAAAGGTTAAGGGCGTTCCTCTGGGCGAATCCCTGCAAAAGGAATTCATTCAACTGAGAGATGAACTTGGTCTGACCCAATATCACTTCCCGTTTGAAAAATAAGTACAACTGCATAAAAACTTAACGCCTGGGCGCAATGCTCAGGCGTTTTTTGCTGTAATAATATTAGTTTGTCCAAACGATTTTCATGATCTTTTTGTATTCTTCCTGCAGGTGTGTATAAACTACATTGATAGCAGCGTGTACAAGACCTGGAACGAATTCATCATCTGTAGCAGGCAGGCAGCTTTCAATAATAATGCTGCCGTTGGCATCTACATAGTATTTGAAAACCTTGTAGGTTTCGTTGAGGCTGTTCAAATGCTCCAGCACAGCGCTTCTATTGCCAGCGTTTACCACAGCATTAGCCAAACGCACTTGAAACATAACATAAATGCTGTCATCAATAATCAGCATGAAGGGCAGATTTTGCTTGTCTACCTCCATAGCAGTGTTGTAAACAACAGCATGCAGCTCATGGTTCGGAAGCTCTTCCATTTGGAAAATGTTCGGCATATTCTCCTTAATAAAATCATTGAACTTCAGGGCTTTAGTATTCATCTTTTTCCTCCTGTGGGTTTCCCCTTATAAATTATTTGGACTTAAGGTAACCTCTTTTTTATCCTTATCAATAAACAGCACCAGCTGATGATACTTATTCAGCGTGCTCCTATGACCAACACTTACAACCGTAGAACCTGCTAAACGGCTCTGTAAAAGCTCGTACATCCTCGCCTCAGTGTCCTCATCCAGGGCCGAGGTTGCCTCGTCTAAAAAGAGCCACAGCGGCTGCTGGATATGAGCTCTGACAAAGGCTAAGCGCTGCTGCTCACCTACGGAAAGCACATGGCTCCAGTCTGCCACAACCTCTAGCTTATCGGCCAGATAGCCAATCTGACATAGCTCCATCAGCTTGATAATCTCCGCATCCTCTAGTGGCTTATTTCCCGGATACAGCAGAGCCTCTCGCAGAGAACCCAAGGGAAGATAAGGCTTTTGCGGTATAAACATAAGATTATTATTCGACGGCAAATTAATTTTTCCTTCTACATAGGGCCAAATTCCGCTAATTGCACGCAATAATGTGCTTTTGCCGCAGCCGCTCTTGCCCTTCACCAGCACATTAGCACCAGGATGTAAAACAAAGCTCATTGGCTTTAAGAGCACCTCGCCGTTAGGCAGATTAACCTGCATAGCCTCGGTCTCCACATTATTGGCAGTGGCAAAGCGTTCCAGATGAAAATGCTCTGCATCCTCGGAAACCTCCTGCATATGCCGACCAAAGAAGGTCAAACGCACGACTACAGACTGCCACTGTGCCAGGCTAGTATAGGTATCTACAAAGTAGGACAGAGAATTTTGCACATGCGCAAAGGCACTAGAAATTTGCATGAGCCCACCCAAGGAAATCTCCTTCGACAGATAACGGCCCATAGCCACCATGAAGGGGAAAATAATCGCTACCTGAGAATAGCCAGAATTGAGCCACACCAGCTGCTTTTTCTTCGTAACGAGCTCCCAAAAGTTTTCCATAAGCCTTTTAAAGCGCTCTGTGAAGACCTGCTTTTCCTGCTCCTCACCACTGTAAAAGGCGACACTTTCGGCGCTCTCACGCATACGAATCATGCTAAAGCGAAAATCTGCCTCATAGCGCTGTTGCACAAAGTTAATCGCAACGAGGCGCTTGCCGACATAGTGCGTAATATATGTTCCCAGCAAAGAATAAAGCAGAGAGGCCCAAAACATATAGCCATTAATGCTCCACTGCTGTCCAAAGGCTGTAAAGACAAGGGGCCCAGACACATTGTAAAGAATCAGGACAAAGGAGCCAAAGGTGCAAAGGGCCTTGATAAAGCCAATAGAAATGCTCAATGTCATCTCTACGAACATACTCACATCCTCGCTAATACGCTGGTCAGGGTTATCTGTTGCATGACCAAACATCTGCAGATGGTAGTAGGTCTTGTTTTTCAGCCAAATGTCGATAAACTTTTCTGTCAGCCAACGGCGCCAGTTAATAATGAGGCATTGCTGCAGATAGTAGGAATAAACTGCCAACACTATGTAAATAGCGGCCAAATAGCAAAAACGCCACAGCTCGCTATAAATTTTCTCCTTTTCATAGGCCTGCAGGGCTGTATAAAAGCTGTTGTACCACTGATTGAGCAGCACCAGCATATAAACTACACCTAGGGTCAGGGCCAATATACAAGCTAATAAGAAAAAGGCCTTTTTCTTCTCTTCTGATTGCCAATAGCTTTTTGTTAAATACCAAACATCCTTAAAAAACTGCCTGGATATGGAAAAATCCTGCATTTTAAATCATACACCTCATATTAAAATTTGCAAAACATCATTTATAGCCACAACCTGCTCTAGCCTACTCAACGCAAAGACAAGCTTATTCTCTCTTAATCGTTAATCGATTTTAGCTGCCAGACTGCTTAATAAGAAGGCAGGTTTATACAAGACAAAAGCCCTCTAAATTGTTTAATGAGCTTAGTCGCTAATACGCTCAATAAATAAAGAGGCTATGCTAAAGTAGGTCTAAGTGCTATATGGTTAATTATATCAAGATAAAGTGGCAAATTCAAGGCAGGAGCAAGTAAAATTGACTTTTACGCAAAAAGAGAGCAGCACGAGACTGCTCTCTTGAAGAGGAAGGAAGATGAACCCAGTAATTTACTTACCAGGGAAAAAGGGCCAAACAATGGGAATCACAACTATGGATACCAAGAAGCTTACTATAACGAGACCTGTACCAGCCTTAACATAGTCAATGAATTTATACTTGCCAGGTCCTAAAACCAGCGTGTTCGGCGGCGTGCCTACAGGTGTAGCAAAGGCACAGGAGGCAGCAACTGCGATGGCCATCAGCACAGCCTTAGGGTCTGCTCCCAGCTGCTTAGCCACAGCAACGCCTATCGGGCACAGCAGAGCTGCAGAAGCCGTGTTAGACATAAACTGGGTCAGAACGCAGGACAGAAGGAAGAGGGCCGCTGTGAGCATCATAGGTGAGGGCTCACCCATGGCACTAACCACAGTCTGGGCAATGAGCTTGCCAGCCCCCGTCTTATCCATAGCCGTAGAAACGGGCATCATCCCCGCGAAGAGAAAGATTGTTACCCAGTCGATAGAGGCATAGGCTTGTTTTTCCTGAATGCAGCCTGTCAGTACGCAGATTACCGCGCCCAGAACAGCTGCCATTTCCAGAGTAACAGGCAGGCCCAGCTGCGGACCTAAGGCCATGACAAGGACTACGCCAAAGAGAATTAAACCGGAAATCATCATTTTTGCGGTATCGGTATTCGTAGCCTCTACCTCTTGCTCGATTTCCTGATTCGCATCCAGCTCCATCTTGGGCAGGAAATACTTGCCTATCAGCATCATATAAGCCATGCCGGCAACAGAAACAGGAATACCAATCCAGGCAAATTCAAAAAAGCCAAAGGTGCCAAAGCCTGCAGCAGATAAAGCGCCAGAGGCGATAATATTGGGTGGAGTGCCTACGAGGGTGATAATGCCGCCCCAGCCACAGGCAAAAGCCAAAGGCATGAGCTGGCGAGAGGCAGGAATTTTGGCAGAGGAGCAAATGCCCAGCGCCACGGGAAGCAGGCAGGCCGCAGTACCTGTATTAGACAGGACAGAGGACAGGGCCGTGCTCACCAGCATAAGACCGAACATGAGAGAATTTTCGCCCGTGCCGCACATACTGACAACCTTATTGCCTATAGCCTGCGCTAGACCAGTGTAGAACATGGAAGCACCCACGACGAACATACCAGCAAAGAGGACAACAGTAGAATTAGCTAGACCGCTGAAAACCTGATTCATGGGCAAAAGCCCCAGCATACCACAGGCTACAGCAGCCGTAATAGAGGTTACGGCTAAGGGAACCATTTCTGTAATAAAGAAGGTTGCGACAACAGCCAGAAGAATTAAGCATTTGATTGCGGGAGTCATGATTTTTACCTCCTTTCGATTACTTATAAGGCGTAGGTTTAATAAACTACTAAAGCTAGCTTCTAAGTATATTATAAGGAAGGTAAAGCTTTTATGCTGTTGCATAAAGCACAATCCTGCTTTTTTTAGCTCATTCACGCAAATCTTTAATCGTAAAGGTATTCTTATTATAATCAATCAAGCCCTGCTCCTTCATTCTGCTTAATTCGCGTGTCAGAGCACTGCGATCAGAATCAATGAAGCTGGCAAAATCTGTTCTATTAAAGGGTATGGTAAAGGTTTTACTCTTAGTTTCCTTGGCCCTGCGCAGCAGGTAGGCGGAGATTTTTTCTCTGAGGCTTTTCTTACACAAGAGCTCATTCTTTTCTACCAGGGAATTGCTTTGGCGTGCCATAATGCACAGCAGATTGTAAATCATGCTGCCTAAAGGGGAGCCCTTCAGCTCGGCCTTGATTCTGTCTTTTGCCAGCGGCAGGACGAGAATTTCACTGTCACTAGCCACAAGGTAGCTCACCTTGCTTTCTGCCTTATCCCGACCAAGATAGGCATCCGTAAAAACGAAGCCTGGCTCTAAGCCCTCAATGAGGAGCTTGTCGCCCCAAAAGTCCTCCTTAATCATGTGCAGGGAACCAGAAAGCAGCACATACATATTCTCTACACAATCTCCTGTGAGATATAAATAGCC
>JAEDNJ010000062.1 GCA_016302525.1 Phascolarctobacterium sp.
ATCTACTTATTTATTCCTTGCTTACAATTAAACTGAAGTTATATCTTTGCAGCAGTTCATTTATTGTATTCTTTAGGTAAACTGTAACCTTCCAGCCTAGATGCAACTTGTGTCCGTCAAGACAGCTTACAGAGTTTAAAATGAAAATTTTTGACCAATTCATGTACAGCAATGCTCATTTATTCTATAAGTATGGCGCTAACGGAGGAATGAAAATTGCCTAAATCTTTACAATCAAAGGTTATATTGTCTATTTGGGGTCCAACGAAAATGATGAATCAGTGCATGTGCATGTAGCTAAAGGAGTTCCACGCCCAAATGCAACTAAAATTTGGCTTACAAAGAGTGGTGGCTGCGTATTAGCGAAAAGGCAGGACGATGTGCCTCAGAAGGTTGTTGGATAGTCTCCCTCTATCACCCAATACATACAGAAACACCCTTGGAGCGTTACTTCCAAGGGTGTTTCTTTTGGAGAGGAGAGTTGTGTTATGATTTGCTATCTCTAGCTGGAATTTTGCTTAATTCAAACCTCATGCCGCCTCCACGCAACTATTGCAGAGCCTAGCTTTTGGTTTACTGTTTGCTAGCAAGCATTTTATCTCTTGCTTGACTATAATATACAGTATAAAAATGGCAAAACTATGTCAAAAAGTCAAAAAAACAACTTTTTTAGCAAAAGATTTATTATGTAACTCTCTATTGCTCTATCGGCGACAGGTCCTTATCCAAATCCTCGACAAAGTCGTCTACGCCACGACCCGGAGCAACCATGGGAATAACCATATCCTTAGGATTGATAGCAACCTCAACCAGATAAGGCATATCCATTTCCATACCACGAGCAACCGCTGCAGCAAAGTCCTCAGGCGTGCTTACATGCTCGCCTGCTAAACCAAAGGCCTCGGCAAATTTTACAAAATCAACATAACCAGGGAACTCACAGGCCATGAAGCGCTTGCTGAAGGAAACTGTTTGCAGCTGACGAATCATGCCTAAGCCGCTGTTGTTGAAAACAACTACAACTGCGGCAATTTTATTGCTCGCCATCGTAAAGAGCTCGGAGAAGGTCATCTTAAAGCCACCATCACCGCTGATAGAGATAACCTTAGCCTCAGGACGAGCCAGCTTTGCGCCCATAGCCGCCGGCAGACCAAAGCCCATAGTGCCCAAACCGCCGCTTGTCAGCAGCTGACGCGCATACTGCACCTTTAAGTGCTGTGCAGTAAACATTTGGTGCTGGCCTACATCAGTAGTAACAATATAATCCTTGTCCTTTAAAATAGGGTTCAACGCACGAATAAAGAGAGGCGCAGCTGCTCCGCCAAAGTCCTCGTCAAGGCTTCGCCAACGCATAATACGCTCCCACCACTTAGAAATATCGTGAGCGACAACGCCCTTTTCAATCATATTCAGAGCAGTACGCATATCGCCAGAAATATCAATAGAGGTATGGATATTCTTGTTTAATTCAGCAGGGTCAATATCTAAATGGATAATGGTCTTGTTGGCGCTGTACATATCGCGATCGCCAGTTACGCGGTCATTGAAGCGCGTGCCCACAGCCAGAATAACATCTGCCTCAGCAATAGCGCGATTAGAACGTTCATGACCATGCAGACCGGTCATGCCTAGGAACAGGTCACGATAAGCACTAATGCAGCCCAAGCCCATCAAGGTACTTACTACAGGCAAGTGCAGCTTTTCACACACATGCATAGCCTCGTATTCAGCATCAGAATTAATAACACCGCCGCCGACCAGCATAACAGGACGCTCAGCCTTATTCAGAGCCTCTACGGCCTGCTTAATCAGCTGCACATCAGGCATAGCCACAGCCACATCACGCAGCTTAGCCTGATGGTAATCGCTCCTTGCAGTTTGCACATCACGCGGCACATCCACCAGGACAGGACCAGGCCGACCGGTTTTAGCAATCTGGAAGGCCAGGCGCAGAGTCTGAGCCAGGTCCTCAATGCGTTTAACGAGGAAATTTTGCTTAGTAATGGGCATGGTAATACCAGTGATGTCAACCTCCTGAAAGGCATCATGGCCAATCATATCGCATTGTACCTGACCGGTAATAGCTACGACAGGAATAGAATCCAAAAAGGCTGTAGCAAGACCTGTTACCAGGTTCGTAGCACCCGGACCAGAGGTAGCAATGCACACGCCCACCTTGCCGGAGGCACGCGCATAGCCATCAGCAGCATGCGCAGCGCCCTGCTCGTGGGCAGTCAAAATATGCTTAATCTCAGAGGCGCGCAAAGCATCATAAAAGGGCAGAATTGCGCCGCCAGGATAACCAAATACTGTAGCAACACCCTCCTCCTGGAGGCACTTTACCATTATCTCAGCACCAGTAATTTTCATAGCTTTACACTCCCTTCTTATGCTTCCGTAGTATGGGGCCATTCATAGCGAGATTCCTGTACATCCATAGCCTCATCGCCACGCTCTAGGGCAACGATACCAGTTTGCACCAGCTCACGCACGCCATATTTATTCATAGCCTTAACAAAGGCCTTCAGCTTGCCCTCGTCACCTGTAGCAACAAAGGTCAGAGAGTCGCCAGTTACGTCTACTGCATGAGCGCGGAAGACATCTGCCAGCTGGAGAATTTCCATTTGCTTTTCGCCAGCATAAACCTTTACTAAGATCATGCTGCGGATAGCGCTGGATTTACGAGTTAAAATTTTAATCTTTTCGACTTCGCTCAGCTTCGCTAATTGCTTGCATACCTGAATGATAGTAGCCTCATCAGCCTGCATGGTTACGGTCATACGAGAGAATTCCGGATTTTGGGTTGTGCCAACGGCTAAGCTGTCAATGTTATAGCCGCGTCTAGAAATAAGACCAGCAACACGCATCAAAACGCCTGGTTGGTTACGAACAACAATTGCTAAAATCTGTTCCATTTTTCTTCCTCCAAATAAGTAGTTTTGCCTTGCAGCAACGTGCGCCCATTTGGGCAAATGAAAAGCCCCCATCTG
The DNA here is from genome assembly GCA_016302525.1 of Phascolarctobacterium sp. Lineage (GTDB taxonomy): Bacteria > Bacillota > Negativicutes > Acidaminococcales > Acidaminococcaceae > Phascolarctobacterium_A. The sequence continues at coordinate 2,991 of JAEDNJ010000062.1, forward strand.
TTCGCACAGACAGGGGCGTTAATTACGCGGTACCACCCTGATTTTTCACTTCATTGATGAGGATCACTATTGAATCCCTAGCGCTTAACGTGTGCCTCCGTTGCTCACTACCACCCAAGGGGCTTCACAAGCACAGCTCCTGAGCTACAACTCTTACGCCAGCCTGACAGCTTACACCAACCGCTGCCTCTCTAAAAAGCCTACAGGTAAGAACTCTCTCATTCATAGCCTTTTTTTGTAATGTTAGAGCTAATTATCGCAAGAAGTTGGCATTTTGTCAAGTTTTCCCGAATGTATACACAAAAAAATTATTCAGGGCTATTAAATTGTAAACATTTAAACAATCTTAGAAAAAGCCTACAGCGAGGAACATACAAGCAGCCATCCCCGCAGCCATGAGACCATAGGGCAGCTGAGTCAGGGAATGGCGCAGGTTATCGCAGCCCGTAGCCGCCGATGTAATAACCGTAGCATCCGAATAGAAGCATACATGAGAGCCAAAAACGCCAGCGCTGAATACTGCTGCTACGGCGATAGTCACATCTGCACCCATATTTTGAGCCAGAGGAATAACGATGGGCAGAGCAATTACATACATACCCCAGTTAGTACCAGTAATGAACTCGGTAATGGACAGAGTAATAAATACTACAATTGGCAGGAAGTTAGGCGTAATAGCCTGGGTTGCCGTATGAATTACATAGTCAGTGAAATGAATCTTGGCATTAACATGGGCAAAGAGGAAGGCCAGCACCATGAGAAAGAGGGGCAGAATCATATTCTTAAAGCCCTCTAAGCAAATGTCAACAAATTCCTCTGCGCTCATCAATCCCTGTAATTGATAGAAGGCAAACAGGAAGGCTACTGTTACTAAAACACCCTGAGCCATATTAACATCTAAGGCAACAGTGGAGGCAATCAACACGATAATAGGAATAACCATGTTGTAGATTCTAATCTTAGCAGGCAGCTGCGTTTTCTTGCCGGCATGGATGTCAATGCGTTCACTACCCGGAGGCGCCAGAGGCCCACCCTTCTCAACACGCTCTACAGCCTCCTTCATAGCGCCAACAAACGGCACCTTGCGCATGATTACCATCGGCACGAGGAAGAGCGCGATCCAGGCATAGAAGTCATAGGGAATAGCCTTAATGAAGTAATACAGTCCTTCGCCCGGAGGAGCCCATTTATTGGTTTCTAAAATCTTGGAGGCAAAAACTGCCCAGGTAGAAATAGGAATCAGGGCGCAGGCAGGAGCGCCGGTAGAGTCAACAACATAGGCCAAAAATTCACGGGGCGTCTTATATTTATCAGTCAGCTCTGTCATGCAGGCACCAACTGTTAAGGAGTTTAAATAGTCGTCTACGAAAATAATAACGCCTAAAACCCAGGTCCACAGCAGAGCAGACTTTTGCGTAGTAGCACGCTTAGCCGCCCATTCGCCAAAGGCATGCGCACCGCCTGATTTTTCAATCAGGGAGATAATGCTGCCCATGAGACCACAGACAATAATTAGCCAGGCAATGTCCTCATCCATCATGGTTTCCAGCAAAAAGTCGCTGAACATAGCGAAGGCATTGGTCATCCACATCCCCTCACCCGTAGTTTCGGGGCGAGAAATCATAATAACGCCTACAACAGAGGCTAGCACTAAGCCCTCCACCACTCGCTTTGTAAAGAAAATATAGACCAAGAGAAAAATGGCGGGGATAAGAGAAAAGGCTTGTAAATCATCAGGATTGGTGGGCATAAAGCAGGTTATGCCAAAGGCTGCCGCCAAAATCAAAGCGACACTAATTACTGTCCATTGGGACGCAGAGATAGCATTAGCGCTATTTTTCATAATCGGACTCCTCCTAGCAAATAAAATATCATTCTTCTTTCTAAAAATATTTGCCTAGAGCTCTAGCACCCTAGACCTTTTTCTGTGCTTGCTAAACACAACGAGAATGTATTATACCATAGATATTTATTTTTGCAAATAGTTTTTTCAGTTTTATGATACAAAGTTTAGGCTCAGCTTGCTAGAAAAAGCGGCAAAGAAAAACCGTTCCCACAGCAGCAGGAACGGCTTTACAAATAAGCTCTTATTCAGGTATTTTTCTTTCCTCAACCAGCTCCAGGCGATCAATATATTTAGAATCCAGGGGGGATACGCTGGATTTATCAGCCTTAGTTTTATTAATCAGGGCGCCAGCCTTAACCGGGTCTGCAATGGTGCCAGCACCGCCTACACAGCCACCGATACAGCCCATGCCCTCGATTAAGTAACCATCCAGCTTGCCAGCTCTTGCCAGGAACAGGAGCTTCTTGCAGTCTGCCAAACCCTCAGCCCGCATAACCTTAACCTCACGGTCAGGATGAGTTTTCGCAAGCACATTCTTTACGGCATCAGCTACGCCGCCAGTAACAGCAAAGCCCCAGCCATCGCCAGAGGATTCGTTGAAGGGCAGATATTCTTCCTCTTTAATATCATCAAAGGAAACGCCCTTGGCATCCATAATGCCAGCTAATTCCTCAAAGGTCAGCACAAAATCTACATCAGAGCGGATAGTCTCGCGAATAGCCTCCAGTTTCTTTGCAGTACAGGGACCAATGAAGGCAACCTTACAGCCAGGATGCTGCTTTTTAATCATGCGCGCAGTCCAGACCATGGGAGTGAGCGCCATAGAAATATTCGGAGCCAGCTCAGGGAAGTTTTTCTTAATCAAATCAGCCCAGGCAGGGCAGCAGCTCGTCAGCATGAATTTCATCTTGCTGGGAACTTCTTCGATAAAATCTCTAGCCTCGGCTACAGTACATAAATCTGCACCGATAGAAACCTCGACTGCATCCTCAAAGCCCAGCTTTTTAAAGACAGAGCGCACCTTTTCGTTAGCGTTAGGACTATTGAATTGACCTGCAAAGGCAGGAGCTACAGCCGCATAAACAGGCACATCACTCTTGATAGCCATAATAGTCTGGAAAACCTGGCCCTTATCAACAATGGCCGCAAAGGGACAGCTCACCAGACATTGGCTGCAGGCAGTGCACTTGCTTTGGTCAATTTCAGCACGACCCTTGGCATCACTACGAATTGCGCCCGCGCCGCAAGCCTTAGTACAGGGGCGTTCCTGCTTAATAATAGCGTTATAGGGACAAACGGCAGCGCACTTGCCACATTTAATACATTTCTCCTGATTAATATAGGACCTGCCATCCACCATGGAAATGGCCTTCTTCGGGCAAACCTCTAAACAAGGATGCTCAATACAACCCTGACAGCCATTGCTTACAAACACCTTTTTTTCCGGACAGGCGTTGCAAGCAAATTTAATGACATTAATCAGCGGCGGCGTATAATAATGCTCACCCTTTTCAGCATCCTCTAACCCCATGGAAATAGGACCAACCTCACCTGCATCACGCAGAGGCATACCCATAGCAGCGCGCAGACGCTCACCAAAAATTGCACGCTCTAGGAAAATGTTAGTTCTGTAAGAGGCCTCTTCGCCCGGCAGAATGTTAAATGGGATTTGCGCAAAATCGCGGCCTGTGCCCCCGTTGTAGGCAAAACGGGCAATTTCAGCAAAAACCATACGACGCAGATTAGCCTTTCTAGTTTTAACACCTCTCATAGTTCTACTCCTTTGCAAATACTTGATAGAAATATTATATCATAAGTGCGAAGCTAAAAAAAGCAGTAGCAAAAAAACAGCTGTATTAAGGTTGTTTAAGTTTCTATTAGTGTGGAGTTATAGTTTAGAGCCTATTCCAGCTTGTACCAAACAAGGCCCAAGACAAAGCCTAGCAAGGAAGGGAGCAGCCAGCCCATCCCCGTCGCAAAGAAGGGTATAGCACTGGTAATGCCAAGCCTAATGCCAGAGGCACTGAGGAGGTCTAGCAGAGCCACAGGCAGGGTACAAATAGTAACAGCAAGATAGACCCTGCGCGAATGGTTAAAGGCACTGCCGATAATAGCCAGCACAATAAGGGTCATAGCCAAGGGATAAAGGAACATCAGCATAGGAATAGCCAACTTAATAATCAGGCTTAAGCCTACATTAGATATAATGAAGGAAAAGAGGCAAAAGCCCACAGCCCACTCTCTGTAGTGCTGCTTGTGTGTAAAGGTGCTGGCAAAGGCCTCACCAATACTAGTTACCAGGCCTATAGAGGTTTTTAGGCAGGCCAAGGTTACGATGGCAGCCAAAAAGAGCTGTCCCACCTGACCTAGGTAATAGGTGCAGACGGTAGCCAGGGCTAAGCCGCCATTGGGGCTAATGTCAAAATTGCCACGACTTTGAGCACCCACAGCGCAGGCACCGCCATAGAGCACGGCCATAAGGAGGCAGGCCAAAATGCCGGCCTTGAAGGTAGCCGCTGCAATAGACTCTGGCTTTGTCAGCCCCATGCCCTTAAGCGTATTTATAACCACGATACCAAAGGCAAGACCCGCCAGAGCATCCATCGTATTATAGCCCTCCAAAAAGCCCTTAAAGAAGGCACCCTGCTCATAGCTAGCAGCAGGAGCTATGTTTTGAATTTCCCCCAAGGGGTTAAACAGGGCAATTAATAGCAACGAACAGAAGAAGAGCAAAAACAGCGGATTAAGATATTTGCCAATCCATTCCACAATACGACCGGGGCGTAGGGAAAAGAAGAGCACGATGGCAAAAAAGAGCGCAGAAAAAAGACCTAAGGCTACAGGAGAGGCACCCAGCATAGGCTCTAAGCCCACAGTGTAGGACACTGTAGCACAGCGGGGAATGCAAACCAAGGGACCAATGGCCAGGTACATAGCGCAGGTAAAAAACTTCGCATAGCGTTTCCCAATAGGCAGAGCCATTTCATAGACACTGTTACTGCGGCTGCGGCCAAAGGCTACTACAGACAGTAGCGGCAAACCAGCACCCGTAACAATGAAGCCCAGAAAGGCCGCCCAGACATTAGCTCCAGCCTGCTGCCCCATATGGATGGGAAAAATAAGGTTGCCAGCACCAAAGAACATGCCAAAAAGCATACTGGCTACCATGAGAATTTCTTTTACAGATAACTTCTTTTGCATTATGTAACAACACTCCTAATTCTATTGACAACGACATTTTCTATAAACAATACTAATGTTAACAAATAATGCAGCTTACACTCTCGTCAAGCAGAACACTTTTTCTAGAGTTCAATTAAAAACTACAAAAGCAATTTTTCATAATCTCTTACGCCCAACAAAAACAATTTTTTCTGCATATCATAAAGCTCCTATACAAAAGGCAAATATGGGCTTATTTCAGCACATAATAATTTATGCAAGCAAAAGTTGTGATGAGATTCTCCAATACAACATAGCTTGCCTCAATTAATGCTGCTCTTATCTTTTGCTGCACATTATAGCCTTTTTCAAGCAAAGGGCTATGCT
>JAEDNJ010000063.1 GCA_016302525.1 Phascolarctobacterium sp.
GCCAGTGCTGGCTGCATAATTGTAGGCACCACCAGTGGCCATAGAGCGCACCATATATTCCATATTGAGTACCTTGGCTACAGAGCGAGATTTTTCTTCAATCTCTGCTGTAGGCTGACCTGGGTAGTAAACATAGGGGTGAAGGCTTTCGTGAATATCACCACTATGAAGGTCAACATAAAAATCAGCAACGGTAAAGAAATTGCTGCTAATCATATAGGCAATGCGTTCAGACAAGGTGCCGCAGGGATCGCCAGGGAAAACACGGTTCAGGTTCTTGCCATCTTCAGGCACGATAAATTCACGGCGTGCCCAGAAGCCTTGGATGTTCACTGGGTGCATCATGATTAAGAGACCCTTGACATGCTCTGGCTCAATATCTCGGCCCAGCTCCATTGCTGCAGCTATGCCAGGATATTCAGAGCCGTGAATACCGGCAGTAATTAAGATGGTGGGACCATCCTCATGGCCGTTAATAATGGTAATGGGAATTTTTACTTTAGATTCCGGTACATCTAAATAGGTGCGTAGCTTTGTGCCTCTGGGCACAGCTAAGCCGCAGGTTGAGAAATCAGCAGACATAGTTATTCTCCTTAAAAAAAGCCAGCTTGAAATCGTTGTTGTTGCGAAACAAAGGTTGGATAAAAAATATATATCTTATATATTCCAAAAGTGTTGCTTTTTATTATAACATATGGTAAGCTATCTGTACAGTAATATCGCGAATAATTTTCAATAAGAAAACTAAAGCAATATACAACTTATATAAATCATCTGTATATATTAAAGCCGATAGGAGTGAGAAGATCAGTGAAGGTGCTAAGTGATAAGGAGTATCTTAGTATAACCGTGCCCTTTATGTTATCGACAATGACACAGCCCTTAATGGGGGCTGTAAATACAGCTGTTATGGGGCAAATGCCAGATGCCAAATATATTGCGGCTGTATCCCTGGGCGTAATTCTCTTTAATACAATTTATTGGCTATTTGGTTTTTTGCGGGTCAGCACCACGGGCTATGCAGCACAGGCCTATGGCAAGATGGATAAGCATGAAGGAATGTTGGCCTTTTTTAAGCCCTGTATAATTGCCCTTGTTGTTGGGTTTCTGTGTATACTTCTGCAAAAGCCACTGCTAGATGCCTATTTGTGGCTCATCAAGCCAGCCGAGGATGTGGCAGAGCTATGTAAGGAATACTACTATCTTTTAATTTGGGGTGCTCCCCTGGTGCTCTTCAACTATGTTGGTCTGGGCTGGCTGATGGGGCAGACGCGGATTAAGGCCTCTGTAGGTATGCAGATGTCTATGAACATTCTCAACTGCATTTTGAGTATCTGGTTTGTGACCTACCTCGATATGGGCATTGCCGGGGTAGCCTGGGCTACACTTATGTGTCAAATCTACGGTGCCGTGGCTGCTGCTGTGCTGATGCATATTTATGGTGAGTTTGACTATCGCACCCTGCCCTGGCGCCAGCTCTTAGATTGGCGCCAGTTTATCGATATGCTCAAGGTTAATGCCAATCTGATGATTCGCACGGTTTGTCTCATGGGTACGAATAATGTTGTGGCTGCCGTTGGTGCAAGCTTCGGCACAGAGGTTTTGGCAGCCAACGCTGTCTTGCTGCAGATTAAGGACATCATTTCATATTTGATTGACGGCATGGCCAACGGGGCAGCTATTTTCTCCGGTAAGGCCTACGGCAAAAGAGACAAGGAGCTTTTTCATGCGGGCATTGCTGTGACCTATAAATGGTTAGTTATTTTCTCTCTTGCCTTGATGGGTATTTATTGGCTGGGACATAGCTATTTTATCAGAATCTTTACGGAGCTTGATTCTGTAATTGCCCTCGCAGAGAGATATAATTGGTATATTATTCTCTTTCCTCCTGTAAGCGGCATTGGCATGGTGCTCTACGGTGTCTTTAGCGGTGCCACTCAGACTGGCCCCATACGCAATGTTATGGTAGCCTCTGGCCTCTTTTTTTATGCTGCGCAATTCTTGCTCGTGCCGTTGTTGGGTAATGACGGGCTTTGGCTGGCCTGGCTTTCCTTTTTCGGTGTTCAATCTGTATTATATCCTCTCTATCTGCCTAAGCTAAAGAGAGTAGCTGGTATGATATAAAAATATAGCCTTTTTCGCCTAGTTAGTCCTGAAACTGACTAGGCGAGTTTTGTTTATAAAGAAAGTTATCTAAAAAGCTGTAAAAACATAAATATCTACTTGCATTTGTTAGGTAGTTGTGCTATTATTAAGATACATATTTTAGTTATGTATGCTATATAACAGAAATACAAAACGCTTGCTAGAATATGATAGTTATTTGTATTTGTTGTATGTAGCTATAAGGAAAAGTTTATATTGTTATCGATCGAGGAGCTCTTTGGAGCAAATGCTGAAGGTGGTGCAAATCCACCACGGTCACGCCACTGTGATGCTTTATGCTAAGTCAGATCTGCAGCCTCGAAGGATATATTTCTGCGAGGGACGGAAAATATATGAGCATAAAAGTGCACATTATGCTTATGTTGACTTCTGTAGCCCGCAGAGGTCGTTTTTATTTTAAAAATGGAGATGATGAGTTTTGACAAACAAGCAAATTGCTGGCCGTATCGGTCAAATCGTCCTCGTGCTTTTGGGAATCAGCTTCATTACCTTTTGTCTGGTTATGCTGGCACCTGGTGATGTAGTTCGTCAGATGATTTCTGGTGGCGAGGATATTGTAGTCAGTCAAGAAGAAATTGCCGCTCTTAAGGCTGAGCTTGGTCTTGACCAACCCTTTTTTATGCAGTATTTAAGCTGGCTGGGGCGTGCTCTACAGGGTAACCTGGGGCTGTCCTTTATGGCTAAGCTGCCTGTTACCGAGGTGCTTTTTGAACGCTTACCGGGTACAATAGTGCTTTCACTGGCTAGCTTACTGATGATGCTGGTCTTTTCTATTCCGGCAGGCATTTACTCAGCAGTAAAGCGCGACAGCATTTTTGATTTTATCGTTAGAGGTTGGACCTTCTTTGGTGTTTCTGTTCCTGGCTTCTGGATGGGCTTAATGTTACTGTTCATTTTTGGCTTGAAGTTGGACCTTGTTCCCATTGTAGGCGGTGATATTAGCTTTGAAACCTTAATATTGCCCTCCTTAACTTTAGCTATTAGTATGTCAGCTAAGTATACCCGCCAGGTAAGAACAGCTATCCTCGAAGAGCTGCATCAGGATTATGTCGTTGGTGCTCGTGCTCGCGGTATGAGTGAAAGCCACATTCTGTGGAAAGAAGTTTTACCTAATGCTCTGCTGCCATTAATCACCCTGCTGGGCTTGTCCTTGGGCAACCTGCTTGGTGGTGCAGCGGTAGTTGAAACAGTTTTTTCCTGGCCAGGTCTTGGACGCTTGGTAATTGAAGCTATTACCTATCGTGATTTCCAATTAGTGCAGGGTGCAGTAGTTTGGATGGCTCTAATGTACATGGTTATTAACCTTGTCGTAGATATTTCCTATAACTATTTGGATCCTCGTTTAAGAAAGGCTAGGTAAGAGGCATGGAAACAGTTATCAAGGGTTTAAAAACTAACAAGGGCTTTGCCATTACTACCTTCTTGGTCTTCCTTTTACTAGCTATAGCTGTGTTTGCTCCAGTTTTAGCTCCCTACGACCCTACCCATGCAGTTATGGCAGATGCCTATGCTGAGCCAGGCATGGCTCATCTGTTTGGCACTGATAAGCTGGGGCGCGACTGTTTTAGCCGTGTTATTTATGGCGGCAGGGCCTCCCTAGCCGGGGTGCTTATGCTGGTCTTCTGCGTGTTCTGTGTAGGCACTAGCTTAGGCGTATTATCTGGCTACTTTGGTGGCAAGGTAGACATGATTATTATGCGCTTCTCTGATTTGATGATTTCCTTCCCAGGCATTATTCTGGCTATTGCTGTAGCCGGCATTATGGGTGGTAGTCTGGTAAATGCTATTATCGCCTTAACTATCGTTACCTGGACTAAATATGCACGCCTTGCTCGTTCTATGGTGCTAAAAATTAAGCGCCGCGACTATGTAGATGCAGCCATTGTAAACGGCGGTACTCCTTCACACATCCTTTGGGTACATATTCTGCCGAACATTTTACCGCTGATGGTGGTTACAGCTGCTTCTGATATTGGTGGTCTGATGATGGAGCTGGCGGGTCTTTCCTTCCTGGGCTTTGGCGCACAGCCTCCCGCTCCGGAATGGGGCTTGATGCTGAATGAAGGCCGTCAGCAATTACAAACCGCTCCCTGGCTGATGATTTTCCCTGGCCTGGCTATTTTTGTAACCGTGGTTATTTTCAATCTTTGGGGAGATTATCTGAGAGATGTGTTAGACCCTCGCAATGATGTTGAGGATTAAGAGCTTTAGTATGAGTAAGCAAAAAGCTTATGTGTTTTGATAAAGTAAATGAAATGGAGAGATGAATTATGAACAAAACTTTAAAGATTACTGCGGCAGCAGCACTGGTTGGTTTAATGGCATTTGCAGCAGCAGGCTGTGGCGGTGGCGACAAAAAAGCTGCCAAGGGTCCTAAGGATACTTTGAAGGTTGGTGTTACTAACTTTGCAGACTCCTTAGAGCCTACCGATAACTATTTTGGCTGGGTATTAATGCGTTACGGCTTAGGCGAATGTATTACAAAACTGGATAGAGAAATGAAGGTCGTTCCCTGGCTGTCCGATAAATGGGAAATTGGTTCTGATAAGCTGACCTGGACCTTCCATATTAATGACAAGGCTACCTTCTCTAATGGTAAAAAGGTTACTGGCGAAATTGTAGCTCAATCCTTCCAACGCACCTTTGCTAAGGCTCCGCGTGCTAAATCCATGTTCCAGGTTGAATATATTAAGGGTGAAGGTCAAAATGTTGTTATTAAAACAGTTAAGCCTGTGCCCAATCTTCCAGGTATGCTGGGCGACCCCTTGTTCATTGTAATTGATACTACGGTAAATGAAAAAGAGCGTGACTATAGAAAGATGGGCCCCATTTGTACTGGTCCTTACGCTGTTAAATCCTTCACCAAGGCTAAGGCAATTATGACCAGAAACGAGCATTATTGGGATGGTCCTGTTCCCTTTAAGACTGTAGAAATCCCATCTATTGATGATCCTAATACTCGCGCTATGGCGTTGCAAAAGGGCGAAATTGATGTAGCTGTTAATATTGCTGCTGGTGACCTGGCTCTGTTCAAGAATAAGGATAAATTCAATATCTCCGAAATTGCTTCTCTGCGTGACATTTTAGGTCGTGTAAATGTGCGCAAGGAGCGTCCTTTGGGTGATCCCAGGGTTCGCCATGCTTTAATGAAATGTATGGATAGAGAAACCTATGCTAAATCCTTGTTGAAGGACACCTTCTTCCCAGGGGCTCCCTTAATGCCGCCCTCCACTGACTATGATTATAAGAACCTCTACGCAGCAAATCCTGATAAATATGATGTAGAGGCTGCGAAAAAGCTGTTGGCAGAAGCTGGCTGGAAGGATACCAATGGCGACGGCTATGTAGATAAAGACGGCAAGAATCTGGAGCTGGACTGCATTCTTTACACCTCCCGTGCTGAATTACCTATTTATGCTGAGGCTACCCAGGCTTCTGCTAAAGCAATCGGCATGAAGATTAATCTGAAGCCTGTTGACTATAATATTCTGGATAAGCTTACTCGTGAAGGCCAATACGATATTTCTGTTTGCAATACCTTAACCATGTCTTCTGGTGATGCTGAGGTCTTTGTTAATATGTATCTGGCAACTGGTCAGGAGCAAAACGGTAGCGGTTACTCTAACCCGGAATATGATGCGCTGTCCCAAAAGCTGGCTGTAGAATTTGATCCTGCTAAACGCCGTGAAATCATTATTGAAATGCAAAAGATTCATCTTAAGGATGCTTCCATGATTGTTTGGGGTCATCCTAAAACAAATATGGTTTCCAACAAATCTGTTGTTGGCGCTGACATCCAACCCTGCGATTTCTATTGGGTAACTAAGGACTTTAAGCCTGCTCAATAAGAGCTGTGTGTACTTAAGACCGCTCATGGGTTCTAGGGCCCATGAGCCCAATCCATATTAAAGAAGGTATCGCTTAATGCTACTAGAAATAAAAGACTTAGAAATAAGCTATGGACAAAAGGTCACTGTATCAGGTGCAAGCCTAGAGCTGGATAGAGGAGAAATCCTTTCTGTTGTAGGCGAATCTGGCTCTGGCAAAACAACTATCATTCGCGCGGCAATGGGCTGCTTGCCTGGTGCTGGTCATGTCAGTGGCGGCAGCATTGTCTTTGATGGCAAGGATGTGCTGAAAAATACTAGGGATGACTGGCGGAGAATGTCTGGTAAAGAAATGTCTATGATTTTTCAGGATAGCGGCAATATGATTAACCCTATTCGTAGGATTGGGGGTCAGTTTGTTGATTATATCTTGACCCATGCTCCTGAAAAAAGTAAGGATGAGGCTTATAAGATGGCAACAGCAATGCTGAATAATGTGCGTCTGCCTAATCCTGACAATATAATGAATAGCTATCCCTTTGAGCTGTCCGGTGGTATGCGTCAACGCGTAGGTATTGCTATGGCTATGGTTTTTAGACCCAAAATTCTCTTTGCAGATGAGCCGACCTCTGCCCTTGATGTAACTACTCAGGCTCAAATTATTCGCCAGATTATTGATGTGCGCAATGAATTTGGGGTTGCTGTTATTATCGTAACCCATAACCTGGGTGTTGCAAGCTATATGTCCGACAAAATCATGGTTATGAAGGGTGGCCGTGTGGTAGACTATGGTAAAAGAGAGGATGTCTTGAGCCATCCTAAGAGCGATTATACAAGGGGTCTATTAAAGGCTGTACCTGTGATTGGAGGCGAAACCTATTATGGCAAGTGAAAATCATGTAAGCACTCCAGTCGTTTTAGAGATAAACAAGCTGACAAAAAAGTTCCCGGTTGATGGTGGCAAATTTCTGACTGCCTGTGATAATATTACCTTAAAGGCTTATGAAGGCAAAACCCTAGGGATTATTGGCGAATCTGGCTGTGGTAAATCTACGCTTGTACGTTGTCTCTTATGTATTCAATCTACAACCTCTGGTGAAGCAATCTTTGAGGGTAAGGATATTCTTAAGGCAACGGGAGAAGAGCGCAGACAAAACCGCAGAAAGATTCAAATGGTGTTTCAGGACCCAAATGCAGCCTTCAATCCGAAAATGCTGGTCAAGGATATCTTAACCGAGCCCTTAAAAAACTTTGGTCTGATTAAAGCCAATGAGGTAGATGCTAAGGCAGCAGAGCTGCTGGAAATGGTAGAGCTGCCTGCTGAGTTTAAGGATCGTTATGCTCATAGTATGTCTGGTGGACAGCGTCAACGCCTGGGTATTGCCCGTGCCCTGGCTTTGGAACCGAAGATTATAGTCTGTGACGAAGCGACCTCTGCCCTGGATGTATCTGTACAAGAGAAGATTTGCGAGCTCTTGTGCAGAATACAAAAGGAAAAAAAGATTACTTATCTCTTCATTGCCCATGACCTAGGCTTGGTTGATTTGATGTGTCATCAGGTGGCCGTGCTTTATTTAGGTAATGTGCTGGAATGGATGGAAACAGGTCGTATTGGCGAACACTGCTTGCATCCTTATACTAAATCCCTGATGAAGTCTGTTTTCAAGGTTGATGCTAACGAGAGATATAAGATAGAGCCCCTAGAGGGTGAGATTCCTTCGCCTCTGGATTTACCGAAGGGTTGTCCCTTTGCTAGTCGTTGTGGGCAATGTGATGCCTTCTGCTTAGAGAATAAGCCTGAGCTGAAGGAGGTTGCTCCTGGACATTGGGTAGCCTGCCATAAGGTTTAATTAGCTTGCTAGCTTATAATTTGGCTTCTCCTTTCCTTAAAGGGCATGGTGGTTTCTGCTGTGCCCTTTATTATTTTAGCTGTCAGGCAGATAAGAGACATTTCCTGCTTTTTGCCTAAAGAAAAAAAGAAAAAAATTACAAAAAAGTATAGATGAAAAGTTATTCATATGATATAATATAGACAAAGAAAGCACTCCGATACTTTTAAGGGAGATGACTTTCACTTTATTTTTGTCACATATATGAATAACGGCTCATATATTAAATAAAGTATCCTTCCATATAATATATATAGAAGGAAATGGAGCTAGTTTAAGTAAGCCAGTCAGGATAGAGATTAAAGAAAGGTGGTTCGCCTATGGAATTGCATGATTTAGTAAATGATTTAAGTAAACATCCAGAGGGATGTACCTGCGGAAAATGCGGTCAAGACCATGCTCATGCTGGTCTCGCGCATGTGCCTAAGCATACGCATGGTGAAGGCACTTATAAGGATTTAGATAAGCATGGACACGAGGAACAGTGCGGCTGCGGT
>JAEDNJ010000064.1 GCA_016302525.1 Phascolarctobacterium sp.
GAAGCAGTATTTTCCTTAAGCAGCTCACAGATTTGACATGGTAGGGCTAGCTCCCAGGCAGAGCCTTCTTTAAAGGCCTTGCGAATAGCAGAGGCACTGGCGATTTCCTGAAGCTCTAAGCTGTTGTAGCCTTTATCCTTACGGGGCACGATAATCTGCTCAATATTGGTGCCAATAAGAGCCTTGGCATATTCTAAGGCTAGGATGTTGTTGGGTTTATAGGCTAGGGCAGAGCCTTCTCCTAAGGCAAGCTCACAGGCCTTGGCATAGGAAAGTCCCTGCGCCAGGTGCTGGCGAAGCTTGGCCTGAAGCTCTGGCGACACCATCTGCCTTGCGAGATTGCCATAATCAAAATCGCTGTTTTCAGCTCCGCAGGATAGATGGGTAACAATACCGGTAGCTGCTAAAAGCTTTACGCCTCCCTGAGCAAAATATTGGGCGCTGCGCAGACTAAAGGCTGCTGGTAATTCGAGCACTAGGTCTGCTCCTCCCAGAATTGCCATACGGGCCCGTAGCCATTTATCAGCAAAGGCAGGCTCTCCACGCTGCATTATACTGCCGGACATGGCGACGATAATAGGTAGGGGATATTGTTTTTTTGTTGCTTCTATATGTAATTTATGTCCATTGTGAAAGGGGTTGTACTCTGCAATAATGCCAATAGCTTGCATTTTTGTCGCTCCTCTAGCAAATAATAATACCTAAGCTATTATAACACACATAGGCTTGCCCTGTGAATATATATGAAGATTATAGTAGGTTATGCTTTCATATAATATATTATATTGATTCTGGACTATCTTTTTTCTTAAAATTAATGTATACTGTAAGCAGTTAGTTGTTTGTGAGGCAGGAAAAAGTCAAAACAATAAGGATTTTAATACGCAAAGGAGAAAATTATGATTGTATTCGTTGTTAACTGTGGCAGTTCTTCCATCAAATATCAGCTTATCAACACTCAGGGCGAATATGTAATGGCCAAGGGCTTGGTTGAGCGTATAGGTATGGAAGGCTCTGCTCTACATTATTCTCCGGATGGCGCTGCTGCCATTGAAACTAAAGTGGATATTCCTGATCATAAGGTAGGTATTCAGCTCATTATCGATGCTTTGATTGACAAGGATAATGGCGTTATTCATAGTATGGATGAAATTGATGCTGTTGGTCACCGTGTTGTACATGGTGGTGAACGCTTTGCCGACAGTGCTCCCATTACTCCCTATGTTATCCAGGGGATTATAGATTGCTGCGATATTGCTCCGCTGCATAATCCTCCTAACCTGGAGGGTATTTATGCCTGCCAAAAGATTATGCCTGATACCCCTATGGTTGCTGTGTTTGATACTGCTTTTCATCAATCCATGCCACCTGCGGCTTATCTCTATGGTTTACCCTACGAAGAATACGAAAACTATGGTCTGCGTCGCTATGGCTTCCATGGCACCTCGCATAAGTATGTGTCTATGCGAGCTGCTCGCTTGATGGGCGAGGATGTTACGGATGTGCGTATTATCACCTGCCATCTCGGCAATGGTGCTTCCCTGGCCGCTGTAAAATATGGTCACTCTGTGGATACCTCCATGGGCTTTACGCCGCTGGAGGGCCTGATTATGGGCACTCGTTGTGGTGAGATTGACCCTGCTGTTGTCACCTATTTAATGGAAAAGAAAGGCGTAACAGCCGAGGAAATGGATGACGAGCTCAACCGTCGTTCTGGTGTTTTGGGTATTTCTGGTCTTTCCAGTGATTTCCGTGATTTGGAATATGCTGCGAAGGCAGGCAATCCAAGAGCTGAGCTGGCTATTGATATGTTTAGCTATCGCGTTCGTAAATTTATAGGCTCCTATGCTGCTGCTATGGGTGGTGTAGATGCTATTGTCTTTACTGCAGGTTTAGGTGAAAACTCTGGCTTTATGCGGAAAAAGATTTGTCAGGGCTTAAAATTCCTGGGTGTAGAAATTGACCCTGTTCGCAACGAAGTTCGTGGCAAGGAATGTGAAATCAGTAAAGAAGGCTCTCGCGTGAAGGTTTTCGTAGTGCCCACAAACGAGGAGCTGGTTATTGCCCGTGATACCCTGCGCCTGTGCCGTCGCATGAGAAGAAATAAGTAGGGAAAGCAGCTTTTCAGAGCAAAGAAAACAAAAATAGGTAAAAATCCTCTTTCGCATTGATGTTTCGCTTGACAAATACCCTCTAAGTGTCTATAATTGTAATGTATGGGTGAAAGATGATTAAAATAAATGTCGCAGAAATCAAAAGAAAATTGGTCGGCGAAAAAAGCCTAAGGTTCACTTTGACAGCAGAGGAGCTGGAAATTTCTCCAGAAGAGCTCAGATTGCTTACTCCTGTTGAGGTTGAAGGAACCATGAGCAATGTAGGTGATGTACTGTTGCTGAATGTAGTTTTGACTGCTGAGGTACAGAGAAGCTGTGGTCGTTGCTTGAAGGAATTTTCGGCTTGCACAAAGGCTGAGGCTTTAGAAAAGTTCTATCCTGTGGGTAGAGACAATTTAGAGGATGATGCTTTTGTCTATGATTCAGATGTTATTGATATAACTGAACCGCTTCGAGAAAGCCTGCTGCTTGCAGAGCCTATGCAGGTTCTGTGTAGACAGGATTGCAGGGGACTATGTACCGTTTGCGGCGCTGATCTTAACGATGGTGACTGTGGGTGTGACAGAACAACTGTTGATCCGAGGCTGGCGGCATTAAAGCAGTTCATCAAACATTAAATACTTACTTAAGCATTGAGGAGGTGTGTTTAGAAATGGCAGTACCTAAGAGAAAAATGTCCAAATGCCGTCGTGATAGACGTCGTGCTAACTGGAAATTGGAAGTTCCTGGCATGGTTGAATGTCCGCAATGTCACGAACTGAAAATGCCTCACCGCGTTTGCACTGAGTGCGGTTATTATGCAGGCAAGCAAGTTATCGCTGTTGCTGAATAATTGAAAATTTAGGCCCTAAGCATTGTGCTTAGGGCCTTTTTCTTATGCGCTTTGACAAGAAAAATATGAAGATATACTTTTAATTAATCGATAATGTAACAAAAAAACTGAAAAAAGCGATTAAATTGTGGTAAATTTGCTAAAAAGACTTGCCAAACATACCCATAAATTTTATAATAATATCGGCGCATATTGTAAGAAAGTTTTGTGTGCTGGCTTTAGATTACCGAGAGAAGGTTTTTGCGCAAAGATAGATGCTTTGCTTGAAAACGTTCTCAAGAAATAGAGGAACAAGATGAGAATTGCAGTTGATGTTATGGGCACCGATTATGGTCCCAAGGAAATAGTAAAGGGTGCAGTTGATGCTGTTAAGGCTTATGGCTGCGAGGTTGTACTGGTGGGTGACGAGGAAGTCATTAAGGAACTGCTGGTTACGTACCATGCTGATAAAAATCAAAAAATAACCATCTGCAATGCTTCTCAGGTAATTACCATGGATGAACATCCGGCTATTGCTGTTAGGCGCAAGAAGGATGCTTCCATTGTTGTTGCTTCTAATCTGCTGAGAAAGGGCGAATGTGATGCTCTGGTATCTCCTGGCAGCACTGGTGCGGCTGTGACCTCTGCGCTGTTCTGCGTGGGTAGATTGCCCGGAGTAGACAAGCCCTGTATCGCTACCACTATCCCCAGCCTTAAGGGAGCTACTATTCTTTTAGATAGTGGAGCAGTGGTAGATGCTAAGCCTGAGCATATGGCCTTGAATGCCATTATGGGCAGTGTATATGCAGAAAAATTATTCAGTAAGAAAGAGCCTTCTGTAGGACTTTTAAATATCGGCACCGAGGAGACTAAGGGCAATGCGCAAAGCCTGGCGCTTTATCCCTTGCTCAAGGAGCTGAAGCAGATTAATTTTATCGGTAATGTTGAAGGAAATGATATTACGAAGGGCACCGTGGATGTTATTGTCTGCGATGCTTTTACAGGCAATGTTGCTTTAAAGTTTGGTGAGGGCTTAGTAAGCACTATTTTCACGCTGATGAAGGATTCTATTATGCAGGGTGGAATTTTGGCGAAGCTGGGTGCTTTGCTCATTAAGCCGGCTTTAGAGAAGATGAAGAAGCACATGGATGTCCAGGAATATGGCGGCGCACTTCTTTTAGGTGTTAAGGCACCCTTTATGATTTGCCACGGCAATTCTAAGGCAAAGTCCATTACTAGTGCTATTCGCATGATGATTACCTTGGTAGAACAGGATGTTGTTGGAACTATTAGTGAGAAGATTGCCGAGGTAGAATTAGGAAACGAGGAAATAGAAGCATGACAAAATCTATTGGCATTTTAGGTATTGGTGCGTATGTTCCTGAGAAGGTTTTAACAAATCAGGATTTAGAAAAGATTGTTGATACCTCTGATCAATGGATTACAGAACGTACAGGTATTAAAGAGCGCCATATTGCGGCTCCTGAGCAGGCTACTAGTGACCTGGCTTATGAGGCTGCTAAGATGGCTTTGGAGGACGCTGGTGTCGCTCCTGAAGAAATTGACTTGATTATTTTAGGCACAGCAACTGCTGACCACATTTTCCCCTCCTGCGCTTGTGAGGTGCAGGCTAAGCTGGGCTGTGTGAATGCAGGTGCCTTTGACCTGGCTGCTGGCTGCAGTGGCTTTGTTTACAATTTAATTGTAGCAAGCCAAATGCTGCAGGGCGGCAACTTTAAAAAGATTTTAATTATCGGTGCAGAAACCCTGTCCCGCATTATGAACTGGGAGGATCGCAATACTTGCGTACTCTTTGGTGACGGTGCTGGCGCTGCTGTTATCGGCGAGGTCGAAGAGGGCTATGGCGTGCTGGGCTTAGACATGGGCGCAGATGGTCATGGCGGCCCCTTCCTGATTCAGCCGGCTGGTGGTAGCCGTAGACCTGCTACTCCGGAGACTGCAGCTGCGAAGGAGCATACCATTCATATGAATGGTCCTGAGGTGTTTAAATTCGCTATTCAAATCATGGGTAAGACTGCTAAAAAGGCTTTGGATAATGCTAATATGAAGCCTGAGCAAATCGATATGCTCTTCCCGCATCAGGCTAATATGCGCATTATTACCAGTGCTGCCAAGCGCTTAAAGCTGCCTATGGATAAGGTATGGGTTAATGTAAATAAGTATGCTAATACCTCTGCCGCTTCCATCCCTATCGCTTTAACTGAGGCAAAGAAGGCTGGCAAGCTTACCAAGGGCATGAATATCATTCTGGATGGCTTTGGCGCAGGCTTAACCTGGGGCGCTGTTGTCCTCAAATGGAGCAAATAAGTTTTTTACTATAGTATATAGACAGAACCATTAGGAGTTCTAGGAGGAAATAATTAGTTTATGAGCAAGATTGCATTTGTATTTCCGGGACAAGGTTCCCAAACTGTTGGCATGTGCAAGGCATTCTATGATGAGTATGCCGTTGTGCGTGATATTTTTGCAGAAGCTGACGAAGCTTTGGGCTTCTCCATCACTAAGATGTGTTTTGAAGGACCCGAAGAAGATTTACGCTTGACATTTAACACACAACCTGCTATTCTAACTGCTAGCGTTGCCTGCGCTGCTGTTTTGAAGGAGCATGGTGCAAGCTGCAGCGTAGCAGCCGGTCATAGCCTGGGTGAATATTCCGCTCTGGTACACGCTGGCTCTATGAAGTTTGCTGATGCTGTTCGCACTGTACGCGCTCGTGGCACCTTTATGCAGGAGGCTGTTCCTGTAGGCGAGGGTAGCATGGCTGCTGTGCTGGGTATGGATAGCGATAAGATTGTAGAGATATGTAAGGCTGTTGAGGCAGAAACTGGCGCTGCTGTTCAGGCTGTTAACTTTAACTGCCCTGGTCAGGTAGTAATTGCTGGTGCAGTTGACCCTGTAAACAAGGCTCTGGAGGCATTAAAGGCTAATGGTGCCAAGCGCGCTGTGCTGCTGCCTGTTAGTGCACCCTTCCATAGCACCTTGATGCAACCTGCTGCTGACCGTTTAGCTGAAGTACTGGCACCGATTGAGATAAAGGATGCTCTGTTGCCTGTTATTGCTAATGTGACTGCTGCTCCTGTAACAAGTGGCTCTCTTATTAAAGAGCTGCTGGTTAAGCAGGCTGCTAGCCCGGTTCTGTGGGAAACCTCTGTACGCAACATGGTTGCAGATGGAGTAGATACCTTTGTTGAGGTTGGTCCTGGCAAGGTTCTGACTGGCTTTACCAAGAAAATTGCGAAAGGTGTTCCGGCATTGAATGTTGAGGACCCTGCAAGCTTAGAAAAAACTCTGCAGGCTTTAGGACTGTAAGCGAGTGTTGAGAGGTTAGGAGAAGAGAACATGAAATTAGAAGGTAAAAAAGCTTTGGTTACTGGCGCTTCTCGTGGTATCGGTCGTGCAATTGCTTTGGCTTTAGCTGCTGAAGGCGCTGATATCGCTGTTAACTATGCGGGTAATCAGGCTGCTGCAGAAGCTGTAGCTGCGGAGATTGAGGCTATGGGCCGCAAGGCTCTTATTATCCAGGCAGACATTTCCTCTAATGAAGCTGCTACTGCCATGGTAGAGCAGGTTGCTAAGGAGTTTGGTCGTGTAGATATTCTGGTTAACAATGCAGGTATTACTCGTGACGGTCTTTTAATGCGCATGAAGGAAGCAGATTGGGATGCAGTGCTCACTACTAATTTGAAGGGTGTGTTCAACTGCACTAAGGCTGCTATTAAATATATGATGAAGCAAAAGGCTGGTCATATCGTTAACATCAGCTCTGTTGTTGGTGTTAATGGCAATGCTGGCCAAGCAAACTACGCTGCTGCTAAGGCTGGCGTAATCGGCTTCACTAAGGCTACTGCTAAAGAGCTGGCTGCACGCGGCATTACTGTAAATGCTGTAGCTCCTGGCTTTATCCAAACCGATATGACTGCTGTTTTAAATGAAAAGCAGGTTGAAGCTATGCAGGCTACCATTCCTCTGAAGAGACTGGGCGAGCCTGAGGATATTGCCAAGGCTGTTGTTTTCTTGGCAAGTGATGATGCTAATTATATCACCGGACAAACCTTAAATGTTGACGGTGGTATGGTAATGTAAAATATAAGCATATTAAGCTATTATCTTTGGAAGGAGGTGAATCTTAAATGAACGAAACTTTCGCAAAAGTAAGAGACATCACTGTTGAACAACTGTCCGTTGATGCTGAAGAAGTAAAAATGGAATCTGCTTTCATCGATGACCTGGGTGCTGACTCTCTGGATATCGTTGAGCTGATCATGGCTTTCGAAGAGGAATTCGGTGTTGAAATCCCTGACGAAAAAGCTGAAAAAATCCGCACTGTTGAAGATGCAGTAAAGATGCTGGACGAAGCAAAATAATTTTTTGTTATACTTAGGTATGGGAGTCCTAGGGCTCCCATACACAAGTGTCCTTGGGAGATTGCTTGTTGAATTTACCAGTGCTAAAGTGTTGCTGGTCGCTTGGCTAAGAGGGCCGTTCAAAAGCTTCGGGCAAAAAAAGATGCACCGGAATTTCAAGAGGTAATCTCTTAATTTTTGCTTATTTACTAAGGAATTAATCCTGTTTTGAAGATAGAATTATAGAAATATTTATGAGGTGATATTGTGACAAAACGTAGAGTTGTTGTAACAGGCGTTGGCCCTGTAACCCCTATTGGTACTGGCAAAGAAGCTTTCTGGACTAATTTAGTTGCTGGCAAATCCGGCATTGGTCCCATTACTGAATTTGATACTACTGATTTTGGTGTAAAAATTGCTGCTGAGGTAAAGGATTTTGATTACACCACCTACATCGACAAAAAAGAAGGTAAACGCATGGACCGCGTTACCCAATTTGCTGTTGCTGCTTCTAAGCTGGCATTTGAGGATGCTGGCCTGGATATGAGCAAGGAAGACCCTTCTCGCTGTGGTGTTTGCATTGGCTCTGGCATTGGCGGTATTAATACCTTCTTAGAGCAAGCTGTTAAATTCCATGAAAAGGGTCCCTCTAAGGTAAGCCCCTTCTTCATTCCTATGGATATTCCTAATATGTCTGCTGGCCAGGTTGCTATTGCCCTGGGTCTGCAAGGTCCTAACACCTGTATCGTAACTGCGTGCGCTTCTGGCACTAACTGCATTGGTGATGCTCTGCGCACTATTCAATATGGTGATGCTGATGTTATGCTGGCAGGTGGCTCCGAGGCTGCTGTTAACCCTGTAGCTATTGCTGGCTTTGCTAATATGAAGGCTCTGTCTCATAACAATGAGAACCCTGAACAAGCTTCTCGTCCCTTCGATAAGAACCGTGATGGCTTCGTTTTAGGCGAGGGTGCTGGCGTGCTGGTGCTGGAGGAATTAGAGCACGCTAAGGCTCGTGGCGCACACATCTATGCTGAATTAGCTGGTT
>JAEDNJ010000065.1 GCA_016302525.1 Phascolarctobacterium sp.
CGACTGGCATATATTATGTCGGTCGCTTTTGTGTTATAATATAGAATGGATTATAGTATAAGGGTGATTTTGCCCTAAAATAGATTTTTTGATGGAGCACCGAGAATGAGAGTGATGATTTCTGCAGGTGAGGCCTCTGGCGATATTCACGCTGGGGCAGTGGCTGCAGCCTTAAAACAAATAGATAGTAGCATTGAGGTCTTTGGTATGGGCGGCGAATGCTTGCGAGCTGCTGGTGGCGAGGTTGTTTTTGACATTAAGGACCACAGTGTCATGGGCTTTGTCGAGGTAGTAAAAAAGCTGCCGGACATCCTCAGGCTGAAAAGAGATTTTGTCCAGCTTATGCGCGAGCGCAAGCCGGATGTGTTTATGACCATTGACTATCCTGATTTTAATATGCGCGTGGCGAAAATCGCTCACGAAATGGGCATTCCCGTGCTCTCCTTTATTCCTCCCTCTGCCTGGGTATGGCGTAAGGGGAGAGCAAAAAAGGTGGCTGGCTTTGCTGATAAGGTGGCTTGTATTTTCCCCTTTGAGTACGAGGTTTATAAAGAGGCCGGGGCTAATGCTGAGTTCGTGGGCCATCCTCTGGTGGATATTGTCAAGCCCAGCATGACGAGGGCTGAGGCTGAGGTCTGGGCTGGTAAGGATAGCTCTAAGAAGCTGGTTCTTTTAATGCCGGGCAGTCGCCTCATGGAGATAGAAAAGACCCTGCCCACTCTGTTAGAGGCTGGCAAGCTTTTGCAAAAGCAGCGCCCTGATGTGCAGTTTGTCCTGCCAAGAGCAGGCACTATCCCTCTGGAGCTGTTAGAAAGCAAGATTAAGGCCTCTGGCTTAGAGGTAAGGATTACAGAGGGCCACAACTATGATTTGTTCAGCATTGCCGATTTAGCGCTGGCGACCAGCGGCACCGTAACGCTGGAGGCTGCTCTCTGCGGCTTGGGCAGTGTGATCGTCTATAGGGCGGCGGCGTTGACCTTCTTCATTGCGAAGCTGTTTGTCAAGATTCCTCACATTGGCCTGCCGAATATAGTAGCCGGCAGACAGGTTATGCCGGAGCTGCTACAGGATGATTTTACGCCGGCCAGGGTTGCTGAGGAAGCCATAAAGCTTTTGGAGGAACCGAGGAACGCTCAGCTGCATAAGGACATAGCAGAGGTCAGGGAGCGCCTGGGTGCGCCTGGTGCTGTGCAAAGAGTTGCTGAACTAATTATAAGAATGACTGAGGATAAGAAATGAGTTTTATTGGTAAGATAAAAAGGTTTTCCCTAAAGAGTAATCTCTATTTTAGAGCGCTGCAGTTTGCTAAGCCCTATTGGAAGCTGGCTGTTTATGCAGGCATTTGTACAACCATAGCTGCTGGTGGTATGATTTACCTGCCCTGGGTAATTAAGGATATTGTGGACCAGGTGCTAGCTGAAAGGGATGCCTTTAAGCTGCAGATGATTGCTTTAAGTATCGTCGTTGTGTTCGTGATAAGAGGCGTATTTCTCTACGGACAACAATATTTGATGAGCTATATTGGACAAAGAGTGGTTATTGACATTCGTAAGGCTGTGTTTGAAAAAATTCAACGCCTGAGTATGTCCTTCTACGATAAGAATAAAACTGGAACGATTATGAGCTATGTGACCAATGATGTTGGCGCCTTGCAAAACGCTATGGTTGACAATGTGGTGCAGATGGTCACAGAGTCTACTATCCTCATTGCTTCTGTAGGTGCTATGATTTATTTGGACTGGGAGCTCTTTCTCTTTTCTGCCTGCATTTTTCCGCCTGTAATTTGGTTTATTGACTGGTTTGGCAAAAAGATTCGCAAATCTGGTCGTTGGATTCAAGAGGCTACCGCAGAGCTCACCTCTGTACTGCAGGAGAGCGTTACTTCCGCCAGAGTAGTAAAATCCTTTGTGCGCGAAAAGTACGAGATTGAGCGCTTTGAAAACCAAAATATGGACAACTTTAAGGCCAACATGAAGAATGCTCAGCAGATGGCGATTCTGACACCGGTAATTGAGCTGGTAGCTGCCTGTGGCGTAGCTGTGGTACTGTGGTACGGTGGTCACAATGTTATTGAAGGGCGCATTACTGCCGGCAGTCTGGTAGCCTTTTTGACCTATGCTGTTAACAGCACGAACCCTATCAAGCGCTTAAGCAAGGTTATCGGCAGCATTCAAAAGGCCCTGGCAGCAGCTCAGCGTGTCTTTGACGTGCTGGATATGCCGGAGGAGGTTGTCAATGCGCCGCAGGCTCTGCCCCTGCCTCATGTTAAGGGTCATGTAGAATTTAAGAATGTTAGCTTTGAATACAATCCGGGTGAAATAGTGCTGAAGAATTTCAGCTTTAAGGCCGAGCCCGGGCAGGTTATCGCCTTTGTCGGTCCCTCTGGTGCGGGCAAGTCTACTGTTGCCAGCCTCTTGCCGCGCTTTTATGATGTTACCTCTGGCGCCGTGACCATTGACGGTCTGGATGTGCGTGACGTGACCATGGAAAGCCTGCGTGAGCAGGTGGGCATTGTGCCTCAGGAAACCGTGCTCTTTAACGGCAGTGTGTATGACAATATTCTCTATGGTCGCTTAGATGCTACCCAGGAGGAAATTATTGCCGCTGCCAAGGCGGCTAATGCGCACAACTTTATTATGGCTCTGCCTGAAGGCTATGAGACGAAGCTGGGTGACCGTGGCCTGAATATTTCTGGTGGTCAACGCCAACGCCTGGCTATCGCTAGAGCTATTTTGAAGAATCCTGAAATTTTGATTTTGGACGAGGCTACCTCGGCCCTGGATACAGAAAGCGAGCGTGTCGTACAAGAGGCTCTGGACCGCCTCATGGTTGGTCGTACCTCCTTCGTTATTGCGCACAGACTGTCCACGATTAAGAATGCTGATAAGATTCTCGTTTTAGATAAGGGTGAGCTGGTAGAAGAGGGCACCCATGAGGAGCTTCTGGCTGCACATGGTCTCTATGCTCATCTATATGAAATACAGTACAGCAAAAACAAGGATAACAGTGAGGAAGCATAATGTATTTTCTGTATAACCTTTTAATTTTAATAGTGCTTGTTATCTTCGTCATTCCCTACTATACCTATCGCCTGTTTACAGAAAAGGGCTTTGCCCTGCGCTATAAGCAGAGCTTGGGTGTAGTGGATGATAAGGAAATCGAGAAGGTAGCGCATAAGGATTGCATTTGGATTCACGGTGCCTCTGTCGGCGAAATTGTGGCTACCAGCCCGCTGGTAAAGCAAATTCGCAAGGAAATGCCAGAGCGTCCTATTCTCGTTTCTGCCTTCACTGTAGGCGGCTATAACATGGCTAAGCAAATTATTCCTGAGGCAGATGCGATTATCTACTTTCCTCTGGATTTGCCCTTTGTTGCTGAGTCGATGATTAAGCGCATTATGCCGGGCGTTTTCATGCCCGTAGAAACAGAGCTGTGGCCGAACTTCCTGCGCTCTATTCGCGAGCGCCACATCCCTGTGATGATGGTAAACGGTCGTATCTCCGAGAAGTCTGTTAAGAATTACAAATACCTCTATGGTATTTGGGAGGATATGCTGAATACCGTAACCCGCTTCTGTATGCAGTCTAGCATTGATGCGAACTACATTGCCGAGCTGGGTGCAGATCAATCGAAAATCTTTGTTACCGGCAATACCAAGTTTGACCAAACCTATGCTGAGGTTACGCCTGAGGATTTGGCTCGCTACAGAGAGGAGCTGGGCATTGGCTCTTCCTTCCCGGTTATTATGGCTGGCTCCACACATCCGGGTGAGGAAAAGGTGCTGCTGGAAAGCTTCAAGGCTATTAGGGACAAATACAGTGATGCTCGTCTGGTAATTGCTCCCCGTAAAACTGCGCGTGCAGGGGAAATTACGAAATTGGCTGCTAGCTATGGCTACGAAACTGGCTATCGCTCCAAAATGCTGGAGGATACCAGCCTGCGCAAGAATTATCCCGTAATTTTAATTGATACCATTGGCGAGCTAGGCCGTATTTATGCTTTAGGTGACGTTGTCTATGTGGGCGGCTCCTTTAGCGGTACGGGCGGACATAATGTGCTGGAGCCTGCTGCGCACGCTAAGCCCATTGTCGTGGGTCCGAGTATGCAGAACTTTAAGGATTCCTTTGCCCTGCTGAGCAAGGTTAAGGCCTGCAAGATGGTTAATGACCAGGCTGAGCTGACTAAAGAATTGCTGGATATTCTAGAAAATGACACGCGCAGACAGGAAATGGGAGCGGCCTCCCTGCAGGTTATTGTCGATAACCGCGGCGCCGATATTAAGACTATTCATTACCTGAAGGATTTGCTGGAGCTGACGAAGGTACCCTCCTGTGAATATCCCGATTATCCGATTAACACACGCAATCTTTCTGACGAGGGCGGTGCTCGCCTGCGCCACGGTGACGCGATTATTCAATATCTCTTCCAGCTGGCCTATGGCACGGACACAACCTTTGCCGGGTGGCTGCTGTTGGGCGTTATGCGCTTTGCCTCCTATGTGTATGAGTTCGGCGTTACTACGAAGCTGGCGTTTTATCAATGGGGTCTCTTAAAGCAGGAGAAGCTTGATTGCTGTGTTATTTCCATTGGTAATATCACCGTTGGCGGCACAGGCAAAACACCTACTGCGCAAAAGCTGGCACGCCAGATTAAGGATATGGGCTACAGGGTCGTTATTCTTAACCGTGGCTATCGCTCGCACTGGAACCGCAACATTGGCGTGGTTTCTAATGGCGAGAAGATTTTCATGACTGCCCACGAGGCTGGTGATGAGGCCTATTTGATGGCAAAAACCCTGCCGGGAATTCCTGTCATTATTGGTAAGGACAGGGCGATTACCGGTAAATATGCTGTAGAAAAAATGCACGCCGAGGTCATCATCATGGATGACGGCTTCCAGCATTGGCGCCTGCAGCGTAATATGGATATAGTTTTGGTTGATACCCTCAGTATGTTTGGCAATGGCTGCGTAATTCCTCGCGGCGTGCTGCGTGAGCCCTTGAAAAATCTTGCTCGTGGCGACATCTTCATCCTGACTAAGACTGACCAAAGCAGCAAGCTGAGCCAGATTCAGCTGCGCAAGGCTATTGCGAAGTACAACGCTGCTGCCCCCGTTGTAGAGAGCGTGCATAGCCCCAAGAACTTTGTCGAAATTGCCGAATGGTACAAGGGTATTGTGAGCCATGTCAAGAATCTGGACGAGCTGCGTGACCAGGATGTTATGGTTTTCTCGGCGATTGGCAACCCCTCGTCTTTCGAGCAAACCCTGTCTAGTATCGGGGTGAACATTATGGAGGCCGTGCGCTATCCTGACCACCATGATTATGGTATGCTGGAAATGCAATACATCAGTGAGCGTGCTAGCAGCCTCAAGGCTGTAGCCATGATTACTACCAGTAAGGATGCTGTTAAGATTCCCACAGAGTTTATTTATTCTGAAAGAAAAATTCCTTTATATATTTTGGATATGGATATCTGCATTACCAATGGCGACGAGGAATGTCAAAACTGCGTAATGGAAGCAATTGAGAAGGAGCTGAACAAATAATGAATGTCTTATGTGTTATTCCCGCCCGTTATGCCTCTACGAGATTACCCGGCAAGCCTCTGTCTATGATAGCTGGCAAACCTATGATTCAAAGGGTTTATGAAAGAGCCTGTCTGGCAAAGCTGCCCCAGGAGGTGGTAGTGGCAACCGATAACGAGCTGGTAAAGAATGCCGTAGATAGCTGTGGCGGCAAGGCTGTGATGACCTCTCCGGACCATCCTAGTGGCACTGACCGTCTGGCTGAGGTTGCCCTGATGTATCCAGATGTAGATGTTATCGTTAATGTGCAGGGCGACGAGCCCATGATTCCCCCTGAGGTTATTGACCGTCTGGCAGAGTGCTTTGAAGAGGACTCAGAGCTGAAAATGGCTACCATGAAGGTGCTCATGGACGAGGAGGATTATCAAAATCCTGCGGCTGTAAAGGTTGTTACCGACCAAAACGGCTATGCTCTCTACTTTTCTCGCAGCCTCATGCCCTATCCGCGCAATAAGCCGAAGGATTTCAAGGTTTATAAGCATGTAGGCATTTATGCTTATCGTCGTGATTTTCTGCTGAAATACGCTGCCCTGGCACCTACTCCCCTAGAGAGAGCAGAAAGCCTAGAGCAGCTGCGTGCTTTAGAAAATGGCTATAAGATTAAGGTACTAGAAAGCGATTTTCAGGGTATTGGTGTAGATACTCCTGAGGATTTAGCTGCTGTCAATGCTCTTTTTGACAAGCTGGGCTTAAAATAAGTTAGTTATAGTGTGAGGTAAATTATGCATATTATTAAGGTTGCAGATTACGAAGTAGGCCAAGGTCATCCCTTAATGCTGATGGCTGGCCCCTGTGTTTTAGAGGGCTATGAGCGTAGCCTGATGATTGGCAAGCGCACTAAGGCTATTTGCGCTGAGCTGGGCATTCCCTATGTTTTTAAGGCTTCCTTTGACAAGGCCAATCGTTCTTCTATCACCTCCTTCCGCGGTCCCGGTATTGAAGAGGGTCTGCAAATTTTAGCGCAAATTAAAAAAGACTTAGGCGTGCCTGTGGTTACTGATGTGCATGAGCCCTGGCAATGTGAAAAGGTAGCTGAGGTAGCTGATGTGCTGCAAATTCCTGCCTTCTTGTGTCGTCAAACTGATTTAGTAGTGGCTGCTGCCAGAACCGGCAAGGCTATCAATGTCAAGAAGGGTCAATTCCTGGCACCCTGGGATATGAAGAATGTTATTAAAAAGGTTGAAGAATGTGGCAACACCAACCTAATGCTGACTGAGCGTGGTGCAGCCTTTGGCTATAATACGCTGGTGGTGGATATGCGTGGTTTGGCTATTATGCGTGAGCTGGGCTATCCTGTAGTCATGGATGCTACCCATAGCGTACAGATTCCCGGCGGCAATGGCACCTCTAGCGGTGGTCAAAGCCAATATGTACCGCACATGGCTCGTGCAGCAGCAGCTATCGGCATTGATGCCCTCTTCCTAGAGGTGCATGATAATCCTGCTGAGGCTTTAAGTGATGGCCCCAACATGGTGAAGCTGGATAATCTGAAAAAGCTGCTCACTGATGTATTAACTATTGATAAGATTGTTCGTGGTGAATAAGGCTTATAGGCCTTAGATGAAGTGTGAAAGGTGGATAAGCTAGTTATGGATAGTATGTTAGAGCGCGCTAGAGAGGTGCTGCGCATGGAGGCTGAGGCTATTTTAGAGCAGGTGCCTCGTGTGGATGAAAGCTTTGTAGCTGCAGTACAATTAATTTTAAATTGCAAGGGGCGTACTGTAATTACAGGTATGGGCAAATCTGGTCTTGTGGGCCGTAAAATGGCTGCTACCTTAGCTAGTACCGGTACTCCCTCCTTCTTTGTGCACCCTGCCGAGGGTATTCATGGCGATTTAGGCATGATTACTGCTAATGATGTGGTTATTGCCCTGTCCAACAGTGGTGAAACGGGCGAGGTGCTGAACATTCTGCCCTCTCTGCGCCGCATTGGCGCTAGCCTGATTGCCATGGTAGGCAACAGCAAATCTACTTTAGCAAAAAATGCTGATGTAGTGCTGAATGTTAGCGTGAGCAGTGAGGCCTGCCCCCTAGGCCTGGCTCCTACCAGCAGTACGACTGCTGCCTTGGCCTTTGGTGATGCCTTGGCTCTGGTGCTTTTAGAGCAGCACCATTTTACCGCTAGTCAGTTTGCTGTCTTCCATCCTGGTGGCTCCTTAGGTCGTAAGCTGCTCCTGACCGTGGGCAATATTATGCACGGTGGCGAGGATAACCCCATTGTCAGCGGTGATATTACGGTTCAGGATGCTCTCTTTGTCATTACCGACAAGGGCTTGGGTGCTGTTTCTGTAGTTGATGACGAGGGTGTACTCGTAGGTCTGTTGACCGATGGCGATATTCGTCGTGGTCTGCGCAAGGGCGTAGACTTCCTGCAACATCCTGTTTTGGAAATTATGACCAAAACTCCGAAGACGATTACCGCAGATAAGCTGGCGGCTCAGGCTCTGCACATCATGGAAAGCAACCAACCCAAGCCGATTACGGTGCTGCCTGTAGTTGACGAAAAGAAACGTGTAATTGGCTTATTGCATATGACCGACTTGGTTAAGCAGGGTGTGGTTTAAGCTATGGAGAAAAAATTAGC
>JAEDNJ010000066.1 GCA_016302525.1 Phascolarctobacterium sp.
GAGCTAGGCGGCAGGGTGCAGGGAGATGTGCTGGAGTATCTGGAAAGAATGCGCCGATTGTAAAGACATTGCTTGACTAGTTGCAGTGTAATGACTATAATATTTAGTACAGCTGGCCTATAGGCCTTGGCTAAACTGGAGGAGATTTATGACTACAGAGACGGATTGCGAATCCTTTGAGGTCTTCGAGGGCATGACGGATGAGGATGTCGTTACTGAGGTGCAGCTCAATGATAATGAGCTGGCTCAGGACTATTTGTTGCATAAATACAAGAACTTTGTCAGAGCGAAGGCACGCAGTTATTTCTTGATTGGCGCAGAGCGTGAGGACATTATTCAGGAGGGCATGATTGGCCTTTACAAGGCTATTCGTGACTTTAAGAATGATAAGCAGGCTTCCTTTAGAGCCTTTGCCGAGCTTTGTGTTACCAGGCAAATCATTACAGCTATAAAAACAGCTACCCGACAAAAGCACATTCCTTTAAACTCTTATGTTTCCCTGAATAAGCCTATCTACGAGGAGGATTCAGACCGCACTCTGCTGGATGTAATCAGCGGCGTCAAGGTGGCCAATCCTGAGGATATGATTATCAGCCGTGAGGAGTTTGATGATATCGAAAATAAGATGAACGATATTCTCAGCAATCTGGAATGGCAGGTGCTCATGAGCTATTTAGATGGCAAGTCCTATCAGGAAATTGCTGTAGAGCTCAATCGTCATGTGAAGTCCATAGACAATGCCCTGCAGAGAGTTAAGCGTAAGCTGGAAAAGCATGTGCTTAGTACAACAGAGATTACAGACCTGAGGGCTGTTTACAATGGTCTGATGAGTATTGATCCTGTGGAGCGCTTTCAAAAGCAAGATGAATAATTGCTGTTTACTGTAAATATGTAACATAAAAAAGTTAAAAAGGCTTTTTTTAACTTTCTTAAAAAAAATAAAAGGATTTTAGCAAGTTTCAGCGAATATAGTTATCAATCAAAAATCTTATAAAAATGCACGAAGGTGTTTAGGAGGAATAAGATCATGAGCCAAGTAGATGAATTATTGAAGGTTGTTGAAGCAGCACAAGCAGACAAAGGTAACATTGTTATCGTTACCGGTAAACCTGGCAGCGGCAAGAGCAAGGTTTTGCGCGAGGCTGCGGAAGTAAAGAAATGGACCTATGTTGATTGTCGTATGTTAATCAGCGAGGACTTCCTGAAAATTGAAGCTCGCGACAGAGGTCTGTATGCACCGGATATGTTCGCAGAAATTTTGGAGAGCTACAATGCAGAGGTTATTATCCTTGACCGTCTGCAAACTCTGTTCGTTCCCGTATTCCACATTAATGTTGACAGCTTAATGCGTAAGCTGAGCAAGAAATTCACCATCATCAGCGCATGGCCTGGCTACCAAGCTAACGGCAACCTGTGCTACGACAAATTTGATGGTACCGAAGCAATTCGTATCAGCCCTGACGGATTCAGAATTTTCAATGTAGAATAATTTTAACTGATTATTTACGAAAGCCTACTTCATAGTAGGCTTTCGCTATGTTTTAGCAGAAATATTGTAGAATTTTTATTTTCCACACAAATACTAGTATATGATATTAGGCTGCTGGATAAAATAATAAAACTTTAAGGAGAAAAAATAATGGCAGAAAAGAAACGCACCTTTGCTGTATTGACGGGTGGTGGCGATTGCCCTGGCCTGAATGCAGTAATTAGCGCTGTAGTAAAAACCTTTTTGAATAATGGCTGTGAGGTGTATGGTATTCAAAACGGCTTCCACGGTTTAGTTATGGATACCATGAAAAAGCTGGAATACGCTGATGTGTCTGGCATTTTATATCGTGGCGGCACTGTCCTGGGCACCACTAACCGTGACAATCCCTTTAAATTTGCTGAAGAGGTTAATGGCGAGCTCGTTTATAGCGACAAGAGTGAGGTTGTTAAGGCAAACCTAGAGAAGCATGGTATTGAAACTCTGGTAGTTATCGGTGGTGATGGCAGCCTGAATATCGGTGCAGAGCTGTCCCGCAAGACTGGCGTAAAGGTTGTCGGCTGTCCTAAGACTATTGATAACGACCTGTCCTGCACTGAGCGTACCTTCGGCTTTGACACTGCTGTAGCTATGGCTACCGAGGCTGTAGACCGTCTGCACAGCACTGCAGAATCTCATCACAGAGTAATGGCTCTGGAGGTTATGGGTCGCTATGCTGGCTGGATTGCTCTGCACAGTGGTATTGCTGGCGGTGCGGATATTATTCTCTTGCCCGAAATTCCTTATAAGATGGAATCTATTTTGGCAGAAATTAAACAACGCCGTGAACAAGGCAAGGAGTTCAGCATTATTGTTGTTGCTGAGGGCGCTAAGCCTGAGGGCGGCGAAATGACCGTAGCGCGTATGGTAAAGGGCAGCTTTGAGCCTATCCGTCTGGGTGGCGTGGGTGAAAAGCTAGTGCGTGAAATCGAAGAGCTTACAGGCATTGAATCCCGCTGCACTGTTTTGGGCTATTTACAACGTGGTGGTTCTCCCACTGCCTTCGATAGAATTCTCTGCACCCGTTATGGCGTGGCTGCAGCAGAGGCTTGCTTAAGAGGCGAGCACAATGTAATGGCTTCTCTATCCAATGACAACATTGTGATGGTTGACCTGCAAAGAGCGGCAGCTGCTTCCCGTCAGGTTCCTCTGGATAATGACCTGATTAAGGCGGGCCGTCAAATTGGTGTATGCTTTGGTGATTGATAGATGGATCAAAATTTAATAGCTGTTATTGTTGGTATCGTAGAGGGTCTGACAGAATTTTTGCCAGTTTCCTCTACTGGTCACATGATTATTGTTGGACATATGCTGCATTTTGATGAGAATGTGGCAGATGTTTTTGATGTTTTTGTACAGTTGGGAGCAATTTTATCTGTAATCTTCATCTATAAGGAGCGCTTTGCCCGTTTCTTTACGAAGGATGGCTGGAATGTGGACCGTGGCCTTAGTGTCTGGCATGTGGCTGCAGGCATTGTGCCAGTTATGGGCGTGGCCTTCTTCCTGCATAAGTACATCAAAATGTACCTGTTCAATCCTTTTACAGTAGCTATTGGGCTTGCCTTGGGCGGCTTGCTGTTAATATATGCTGAATGGAAAACCAAGGATAAGCAACAAGAGCTGTGCCGTGATGTCGATAAGATTACCTTGAAGCAGGCCACCTGGGTTGGCATTTATCAGTTCCTTTCCTTATGGCCAGGCTTTTCGCGCAGCGGCAGCACCATTGCTGGCGGTCTTTTGGTGGGTCTGAGCCGTGAGGTTGCGGCTGCCTACACCTTCTTGATTGCCGTACCCTTGATGTTTGTAGCCTGCATTTACGATTTGCTAAAGAATCTGCATCATCTAAATGCAGGTGATTTCCAAATTCTGGCTATCGGCTTTGTTGTCTCCTTTGTGGTTGCTTATTGGTCGGTGCTGTGGTTCTTAAAGTTCCTGCACAAGTACAATTTAAGCAGCTTTGGCATTTATAGGCTTGCCGTTGCCCTGTTCACCGTGTGGTATTTTTATATGTAAGAACAAAGAAGCTCTAAGATTTAGGTGTTAGAGCTTCTTTTTTTGTGTTATAATGGTTATATCATATAGCTGCAAAGCTGAGGAAGCGAGGGAAACTATGCACAAGATTGGTTTTATTGGCGTGGGCATTATGGGAAAATCGATGGTTCGCAATTTGATGATGGCGGGCTTTGAATTACATATATTTGCGAGAACAAGGGCTAAGGTAGAGGATGTGATAGAGGAGGGCGCTATCTTTCATCCGACCATTGCTGACTGCGTTAAGGGTTGCGAGGCTGTAATTACCATTGTAGGCTTTCCTACAGATGTAGAAGAGGTTTACTTTAAGTCGGGCAATATACTAGACAGCGCGCCCAAGGGAGCATATTTGATTGATATGACTACTAGTAGCCCTGCTCTGGCAGAGCGCATTGCCAGGGAGGGGCTTAGCCGTGGCTTTAGGGTGCTGGATGCCCCTGTCACTGGTGGCGATATTGGCGCCAAAAACGGCACACTGTCTATTCTCGTAGGAGGTGCTAAGGAAGATTATGAGGCTTGCCAGGAGCTGTTTAGGGGGATGGGCACGAATATCAACTACCAAGGCACCTACGGTGCTGGACAGCACGCTAAGCTGGCAAACCAGATTGTTATTGCGGGCACACTGTCTGGCGTTTGTGAGGCTATGGCCTATGCTAAGGCGAAGGGCTTAGACCTGGAGGTTTGGCTGAACTCTGTTGCAACTGGCGCTGCTGGCAGCAAACAAATGGACAGCTTCGGCAAGAAAATGCTGGTTGGCGATTATGCGCCGGGCTTTTTCATGAAGCATTTTATTAAGGATATGCGGCTGGCTTTGGAGGAAGCAAAGGCTAGCGAGCTGAGCCTGGAGGTGCTAGAGCGGGTGTTGGATAACTACAAGGAGCTGGCAGCAGAGGGCTTGGATGAGCTGGGTACGCAGGCCTTAATTAAGCACTACGAAAAATAAGTTGACAAAAATTTAAAGATAGTGTAAAATAACTTTGTTATGTGCTAGGCTAGCTCAACTGGCAGAGCAGCTGATTTGTAATCAGCAGGTTGCGGGTTCGATTCCTGTGCCTAGCTCCAATTAAAAACATACCTCCAGTATAAAAGCTGGAGGTTTTTGTTTTTGTAGTAAAAATGATGGGTAACTATAATGTTAAATTTGGCAATGTGCTGTCAACTTCTCAATATGATAATAAAGTAATAAGACGCCTAGCTATTTTTTATGGAAACGTCTTATTTGGGTGCAACCGTGGGTGCAATAGACTGATTATATGAGGTAAATATTGGCTACTTCGGTTGTAATTTTCTCATCATAGGCCCTAATTACATGACCATAGAGCTTTAGTGAAATCGTTGGATCAGAGTGACCAAATCGTAGAGCTATAGTGGGTTATCATTGTGTTGCAGGGGTAAACGTGGTATACTAATGTTAGACAGATGTGTCTTTATGTTGCTATATGTTAAGAAATCCCAAATGCTGTTTACCGAATTTAAACAGCAGAATATGTTTAAGCTATCTTGGTCTTATTACCTGTAGCTGATACTGTTTATGAGAATAGGCAAGGAGGGAACAGTATGTCAGAGCAAGATAAAAAAGATTGTAATTTAATAGTGATAGCAGTTGTAGAAAACTTTGCAAGCAAGCATAACATGGCTTCTAAAGACGTGCTGGCTTTGTTTAAACAGCATAATATTTTGGAAACTATAAGGTCCCAATATGCTGTATTGCATATGTTAGATTTAGATGAGGCAGAAGAGTTTGCAGAAGAACTTCTTCAGGGTAAAGCATCATGAATAAAGTAGTTGTTTATCATGGTACATCCTTTGACTTTGACAGTATTGATCTGCAAATGTCTAAAAATAAAAGAGATTTTGGAAAAGGCTTCTATACTACTACAATAGAATCACAAGCTGAAAGCTGGGCTAGAAATACAGCCCTGCGTAATCATCATGATTGTGGTTATGTGTATGTATATGAATTTACCTTTGATGATAGTTTAATCATTAAGGAGTTTGAAGGACTGAATATTGAGTGGTTAGATTTTGTTAAAATCAACAGAACTCTAGGTGGTGTTCAGCATAGCTATGATGTTGTCATTGGTCCTGTTGCAGATGATAATACTATGCTTACTGTGAACCGCTATATGTCTGGCGTTTACGATGCAGAAGAAGCTTTAAAGCGTTTAGCCTATTTTAGAGTTAATGATCAGGTATGCTTGAGTACAGAAAAGGCTTTACAGTACATTAAGCTAGTAAGGAGGTATAAAGTTGACCTCTAAGTTTATTTACAAAGGAATGGATATAACCCTAGATACATATGAGAAAATACGTATGGTAGTAGAACTGATTGCAGAGAAGGAAAATGTTAGCTTTGATGAAGCTTATGAACTATTTTCTACTTCAAATGCTTATTGGTGTCTGCAAACGCCAGCAACGCTTATGTGGGCTGAAAGTGCTGAGTTTATTGTAGACGAGTTCTATAGGGAAAAAGTTGCTTAAAATGTTTGGATTTCAATACTGGTTGCAACGATGGGTGCAACCGTATGAATACTCCTGTGCCTAGCTCCATATGAGATTTGACCGTAAGACTAAGTTTTTAAGTCTTACGGTTATTTTTTTTGTTGCCGTCTATGATTTTTAGGCGTTTGAGCGCTTGGGGCAATAACTCGTTTTTTAGAGATAAATTTAGATAGTTTGCTCAACAATTTTCCTAAAGACAAAAAATAATACTAAATGATGATTGTTATAATTTCCTGTATATGTGCATGTAATTAAAAAAATGATGATACAAAGGTACAAACTAATAAATAGACTGCCTTAACATTTACAAAGCTGCACCTTGTTTTTTTAGCACCTAGATAAACATATTAAAAGACGGTACAATCCAGCTGCTGACTTTAGATATAAATCTATATCTTGACATTAGGGTATATATCCCCTATAATTGTTATAGATAAATAAGTTACACTGTATTAAAGGAGTATACAAACCCATGCCTACAATAAGTCATTTCTATGGAATTATTATCGTAATGTATTTGAGAAATAAATAACATAAACCACCCCACGTACATGCTATCACGCAAGACTTTGATGCTCCGTTTCTGATAGCTACAGGTGAGATTATGGAAGGAGAATTCCCACCTAAAGCTAAAGCGATGGTAAAGGAATTTATTTTAAAATACCAAAAAGAACTGGAGGAAATGTGGGAAACTGAAAAGTACGTTAAGCTTCCCCCTATAAGCTAATATGTTTCATAAAGCTATAAAACTAGAATTGAAAGAAGGCACACTATTAGAGCTGATGTTCCAGACAGGCGAAGTAAAAGCTTATGATATGTCTGCATTGTTTAACAAATATCCTCAGCTTGCTGCTCTACAAGACAGAGAGCTTTTCTTGCAAGGCAAGCTTATGGGAGCCTATGGCATAATCTGGAACAATGAGCTAGACATAGAAGCTGAAACTATCTATGAAGAGGGTACTACTGTAAGGGTAGAGCCAATCCCCGTAGAACTTAAAGTGGCCAACGCTGTAGTAAATGCAAGAGCTAAAGCTGGGTTATCACAGTCTGAATTAGCATCTATAACAGGCATAGATCAATCTGATATCTCAAAAATCGAAAGAGGCGTTGCCAATCCGTCTATTAATACTCTTAACAGGTTGGCTAAAGCCTTAGGCATGGAATTACAGATAGCTATAGTATAAAAATTCAAAGGGCTTGGAACTAGCATGTACTCTGTTAAGGTATAAAAAATATTATGATTAGAAAAATGTTTTGCAGTTATAACATGAGTTTTTAAAAGGCTAGTATTATCTACAGATGTATGATATAATAAATTAGGCTATTTGTAAAATGAGCTTGTAATTGACGAGATAATAAATTGTTAGCTAATAAATTATTAAGAGCTACTTTTAGGGCTAATTGAGCTTAGAGAGTACATTTAGAGCGTTTTTGAGGAGAGTTTAAATGAGGGACAAAACGAATAACATATCGGCTGCTGCTGGTAATGAAGCAGTAGAAATGCCTGATATAATGCATGAGAGCATGGAAGAAAATATCGAGCTCAGGCTGCAGGATTTTTGTGATATGGAGCAGCTGTATAAGCTGCTGGACAACTGGTCTAAGAGTAGTGGTATGTCTGCGGTTGTTGTGGATAATGAGGGCAAGCCTATTTCGCAGTCTTTTGGCATGACGAGACTGTGCAAGATGGTAAAGGATAGCCCCATGGGAATTGCTACCTGCACCAACAAGATGAAATCCAGCATTAAGGGCTTTTATATTTGTCCCATGGGCTTCAATGATTTTGCTGTGCCCATTACCCTGCCGAATGGACAGGTGCTGGCTAAGGTACTAGCGGGTCAGGCCCTTT
Organism: Phascolarctobacterium sp.; assembly: GCA_016302525.1. Lineage (GTDB taxonomy): Bacteria > Bacillota > Negativicutes > Acidaminococcales > Acidaminococcaceae > Phascolarctobacterium_A. Next base: position 7,911 of record JAEDNJ010000066.1, read on the forward strand.
CTGTAGACCAGGATGTAGAGAGCGTTGTGCGTAGTGCTGTGGGCATAGGCTTAGATGAAGCCCAGGTGCGTGAGGCTATTGCTGGTGTAAAGCGCAAGACCGTCAAGGAGATGGAGGGCTCCTACGAGCTTTTGCGCGAAATACTCCGTTTCTTTATCGAAAAGAACTATTCTGTATGGCAGGCGAATAATGAGCTTACTAAGGCGCCGGCGAAAAAGGATAGGGTTCTTTCGCATATTACGAGAACCATGT
>JAEDNJ010000067.1 GCA_016302525.1 Phascolarctobacterium sp.
GCAGCCTTAATCTTCTTGATATCCAGCATACCGGAGCAGGGAGTGCCTATAGCATAGACATATTCACGCTTAATGCGATTATCCTTCAGCAGCTGGTTCACGCCATAGGTGTCGCAGGGCTTTAGGAAAACCGCTGTTTTCTCCTTGTTACGGGAGGTTTCCATTAAATATTTGCTTAGATTAGCAGGACAGAATTCGTTGTAAAGAATATCCTCGCAGGCTTCTGGGGCGGTGAAGGCTGCAGGAGCGTTATCGTAGAAAAATTCGCCAGCACGCCAGGCAAGAACCTTGCTGACAGCGCCCTTTGCCAAAAGCTCCCTAGCTTTGTCCTGCATTAATTTCATTGTTGTTTGCATCGCAGATCCCTCAGCTTTACATTTTCACCTAATTCAGTAATGTCGGCAACAAAATCATTCATAACCTGGGCAAACTTAGCACCTTCAGCAGCGGATACCCATTCCACACGGAGGCGGTCCTTAGCTACGCCCATGTAGTCGAGCATACTCATCAGGAGGGTCATGCGGCGGCGGGTGTAGTAGTTGCCTGTGCTGTAGTGGCAGTCACCAGGATGACAGCCGCAGAGGATAACCCCGTCAGCACCTCTTTGGAAGGCGCGCAGAATGAACATAGGATTAACGCGGCAGGAGCAGGGAACCTTAATGATTTTTACATTGGCAGGATAGGTTTTGCGGGCAGTGCCAGCGCCGTCAGCTCCGGCATAGCTGCACCAGTTGCAGCAGAAGGCTACAATTTTCGGTGAGAAGTCATTGTTCAGCATAATGCGTCTACCTCCGCCATAATTTGTTTATTGGTAAAGCCCTGCAGGTCCATAGCGGTAGAGGGGCAGGCAACAGTGCAGGCACCACAGCCCTGGCACAGAGCAGGGTTAACCTCTGCCACAGTGCGCTCCTCACGGGTGCCGTCAAGGGTCATAACAACCTTTTGCACGCCGGTAATAGCGCCGTAGGGGCAAACTCTGGTGCACATGAGACAGCCCGAGCAAATACGCTCGTTGCATTGAGCAGTACAGGGGTTAGTCATCAGCTTATTCTTAGACAGCAGACCAATGACCTTGACAGCAGCAGCACTGGCCTGAGAGACGGTTTCGGGGATATCCTTGGGACCCTGGCACATACCAGAAAGGAAAATGCCTGCTGTAGGACTTTCTACGGGGCGCAGCTTAGGATGAGCCTCGACATAGAAGTCGTTGGTATCAATGCTGGCAGTTACCATGGTGGCAGTTTTGCGGGCAGTTTTAGAGGCTACGACAGCAGGAGCCAGAACTACTAAATCAGCGCTGCGGATGATGTGCTCACCGCTGTTGATGTCGCTGGCAAAAACAGTCATATGACCGTCGCTGTTAGTGACGATTTTGCCAACCTGACCGCGGATGTAGTGTACGCCATATTCTTCGACAGCACGGCGATAGAACTCGTCAAAGCCCTTGCCAGGAGTACGCACATCAATATAGAAAACAGTGACATCAGTGTTGGGATATTTTTCGCGGATGTACATAGCGTGCTTAGCGTTGTACATACAGCAAACCTTAGAGCAGTAGGTGCGGCCGCGCTCTGTCAGGTCACGGGAGCCTACGCAGCTCACGATAATGACAGATTTGGGCTCTTCACCATTAGAGGGGCGCACGAGATGACCCTCTGTAGGACCAGCCGCATTCGTCAGGCGTTCCAGCTGCAGGGAGGTGATGACATCCTTGCAGCGACCAACCTCGTATTCGCCAAAGTCGTGCAGGTCCAGCATTTCAAAGCCGGTAGCGAGGACGATGGCACCATATTTTTCGGTGATAAGCTCATCCTGCTGCGTGTAGTCGATAGCACCGTTAGGGCAAACCTTGGAGCAGACACCGCATTTGCCGGTCTTGAACATCATGCAATGCTCACGGTCGATAACGGGCACCTTGGGGATAGCCTGCGCAAAGGGAATATAGATACAGCCACGGTTGCGCATGCCTTCATCAAATTCGCTGGGAACGGTCTTGAAGGGACATTTTTCGGTGCAGACACCACAGCCGGAGCAGATATCTGCCTTCACGCTGCGAGCCTTTTTGCGAATGGTAACATCAAAATTGCCCACATAGCCGCCCACGCTTTCCACTTCGCTATAAGAATATATAGTAATATTTTCGTGATTAGCTGCATCCACCATCTTCGGAGTAAGGATGCAGGCAGAGCAGTCCAAGGTCGGGAAGGTTTTATCCAGCTGCGCCATTTTGCCGCCGATAGAGGGCTCCTTCTCGACAATGTCTACCTTATAGCCGGCCTCAGCGATGTCGAGAGCCGTTTGAATACCAGCGATACCGCCGCCGATAACCAGCGCTCTTTTCACAACCTGGCTTTCACCGGGCTTTAAGGGGGAGTTAAAGCGCACCTTGGCAATAGCGGCCTTGGCCAGCATAATGGCTTTTTCGGTAGCTACGGCCTTATCCTTCAAAATCCAGGAGCATTGCTCGCGGATGTTGGCAATTTCGACCATGTAGGGGTTAATGCCGCAGCTTTCGCCGCATTTTCTAAAGGTGGCTTCGTGCATACGCGGAGAGCAGGAGCACACTACGAAGCGGTCCAGCTTGTAATCGCGCACAGCGTCCTTGATTATGTTTTGCCCTTCTTCAGAGCACATATATTTATAGTCAGTAGCAAAGGCTACATCAGGAATTTGCTTGACAGCCTCTACAACTGCCTTCACATCTACAGTGGCAGCAATATTACTGCCGCACCAGCAGACGAATACACCAATTCTTTGCATAAGGCTACCTCCTATTTAGAGAACTTCCTGAATGCGGCCACAAAGGCTTGCTGAGGCATGTCAGGGTCCATATTAGCAATCATTTCCGGAGTCAGCTTGCTCTTGCCCTGTTGACGAATAATCTCCAGGCGTACAGCCTCCATGATATGGGCCGGGCTTACGCCACGAGGGCAACGGGCTGCACAGGCGAAGCAGGACATACATTTCCAGGGAGATTTGGCCTCTAAAAGCAGGTCGTATTCCTTGTTGATGGTGTACCAAACCATGCGGTTAGGCAGCACATCCATCTCGCTGGCAGCAGGACAGTTGGCGCTGCAGCGACCGCATTGTACGCACCGGGCATAGTCAGTAGTAATGAGGGAGCATAACTCTTCGATAGCTTCTGGATGAGCCATTATTCAGCACCTCCCGTAATTCCTAAGGCTTCGGCTAAAAGCTCTGTAAAATAGGATGTTTTGATTTTCTTTTCTGTAGCATTGGCAACAAGATTATAGGCACAGAGAGGACAAGCGGTAATGAGCTCATCAGCACCCTTATCCAGAGCATTGCCAACAATTTCGTAAACCATTTGCTGACACATTTTTTTGTCGGTGATGGTCATGTAGCCTGCACAACATTCGTTGCGCATATCGTAGATGACGGGAGTGGCACCCAGAGCTTTGATGAAATCCTCGATAATGCTGGGGTTCTCTGGCTTGTCAAAGCTCATCACAGCAGCAGGGCGCAGCAGCATACAGCCATAGTAGGCGCCAATTTTGCGGCCCTTGAGCGGATTGACCACCTTTTTTGCCAAATTAGCAAAGCCAATCTCGTCTCTTAAGAATTCCAGATAGTGGTAAACCCTGGTTTCACCGCGATAGGGCTCCTCTAGCTGGAGATAATTATTAACACGCTGGCGAATGATGCGGTCGGTTTTCAGGTCGTCGTTCACTCTTTTGATTACATGGTGACAAGCACTGCAGAGCGTGATTAAGGGTCCACCCAGATCTCGGGCATTAACCAGAGCACGAGCAGCGCTCAAGCGTTCTGCGATTGCATCGGGAGCCATGGGGTAAACTGCGCCACAGCATTGCCATTCCGGCAGCTCTGTCAGGGGAAAGCCCAGAGCCTCAGCGCATTGGCGCGCGTGCAGGTCTAAAGCCTTGGCCTTAGTAGAGAGGGTACAACCAGGATAATAGTTGTAAACCATAGCATATTCCTCCTTGCCTAAAAATTACAGTCTGCTTATAATACTAACATTCTTTAAGCAGAATTTAAAATTTAACTTACTCAACAGTATTGTATCATATTTTATAAAAAATGGAAGATGGTTTTTGCAAAAAAATGGACGAAAGAAATCCATTAGGGACAGAATATGTCCCTGAAAAGATAGGCTTGCAAGAGTGGGTGTTATGCTTTATAATTTTAGATGGTGGCAATGTGAGCTAATAAGCTGCTTGCTAAGCCGCTATGATAAAATTTGCTCTTGTATTTTACTGAAAAAATGGTATAATAAACATAGAAAAGACGACCGCCCACAAGGTGGGTTGCCTCGTTTACAAGGGGAAAAATCCGCCCGCAACTCGGCAAAGTATAGGGGCGGTTTTTCTATGTCTGGACTTATTTCTTAGTATTGTTAATATACGTAAGCAATGCCAGTAAAAACATTCCAAAGACCATAAGGTCTTGAAAGCTGAAACGTTCCATAGACATCACCTCCTATCAAGGATAAGAGGCAACGCCACCCTGCAACACGGTCGTCTACAATCTATTATAACAAAATGTTTGTTTATATGCAAGAGTGTTTTTAAAATACAAAAATAGAGCTTATAATAAACAAAAAGCAAGAGCCAACCTAGCTCTTGCTTTTTTGCTTACAAATACTCTAAAATTTCCTTTGCGTGGTTTAAGATGATATCGGGCTTAATGTTGCCCTTTTCTACATCCTCTAGGCTGGCTTCGCCAGTAAGGACGAGGATAGAGAGAATATCGTTGTTCAGTCCAAAGGCAATGTCGGTAGAAAGTCTGTCACCTACCATGGCAATTTGCTCCTTAGCAAAGCCTGTTCTATCCAGAACAACATCTACCATAAATTCAAAAGGCTTGCCGAAAATATGCAGGGGCTGCTTGCCTGTAGCGGTCTTGATGAGCTCTAGCATGGCGCCTGTATCGGGGATGAACTCGCCGCCCTCAATGGGACACCGCACATCAGGATGAGTGGCTACATAGGGCACGCCCTTATCAATGAGGCGGCAGGCTATCGTTAGATTAGCATAGGTCAGCTCCTGATCGAAGGCGACAACGACATAGTCGGCTCCCTCTTCAAGGGTACTGGTCATGGTAAAGCCGGCCTCGGCAATCAGCGTTTTGAACTCCTTGGTGCCCAAAACAAAGAGCCGCGCCTTCTTGTTGACCTTGCTTAGCCAGTTCGTAAAGGCATCCGTAGAAATAAGCACATCCTTGCGCTCGACAGGCACACCAAGACCATTCATCTTGCGGACATAGTGACTGTGGTCCTTCGAGGAATTGTTAGTGAGCAGATAATAGGTACGCCCAGCTGCTTTGAGCTTATCAAAAAAGCCCTCCATACCGGGAATGAGGGTGTTGCCTAAATTAATGGTGCCGTCCATATCAAAGAGAAAGCATTTTATGTTCTTGATGCGTTCTAAATTGTTCATCGACTTCTAAGTATCCTTTGCTAAAACTAGGGCTGGAAAGGTTTTACCAGCAAATTATCAGGAAAAAGTAACTTCTCCATAAAAAAGTGGCTTCAAAGTGAAGCCACTAATTTTTTTAACCTAAGAGCAGGCGGTCGCTGTCTAAGCTGTTGCCGGCTGCGCGTTCAAACATAGCCAGCAGGTCAGGAATATCCAGACTTTGCTTTTGCTCGCCCTCAACATCAATGATGATTCGACCATTGTGCAGCATGATGAGACGGTTGCCATAGCGCAGGGCATCACGCATATTATGGGTAATCATTAGGGAGGTGAGCTTGTCACGCGTAACGATTTTTTCCGTCAAGCTCAAAACCTTGGAGGCTGTCTTGGGGTCTAAGGCTGCTGTATGCTCGTCTAAAAGTAGCAGCTTGGGCCTCTTTAAGGTTGCCATCAACAGAGTGAGGGCTTGGCGTTGACCACCAGAAAGCAGGCCGACCTTAGCCGTCATGCGGTTTTCTAAACCTAAGTCCAGCTCCTTTAAAAGCTCATAGAACCTATCGTGATCCTTAGCGCTGCAGCTCCAGCCAAAGCCAGGGGTTTCTCCACGACGGGAGGCAATAGCGAGGTTTTCCTCAATCATCATGCCGGCAGCAGTGCCCAGCATAGGGTCCTGAAAAACACGGCCAATAAACTGCGCCCTTTTATGCTCCGGCCTTTTGGTAATATCTACACCGTCAATGACGACACTGCCCTTATCAATGGGCCATACGCCGGCAATAGCATTCAGCATGGTGGACTTGCCCGCGCCGTTGCCGCCGATAACAGTACAAAAATCACCGGGCTTAAGGTGCAGGGAAAGACCGTTCAGAGCCTTTTTTTCGTTGATAGTGCCGGGAAAGAAGGTTTTGTGAATGTTTTCCACTCTTAACATTATTAAGCTACCTTCCTTCCTACTAATTTGGATTTAATCAAGGGCATAGCCAGAGCGATCGCTACCAAAACTGCGGTGAACAGCTTTAAGTCATTAGGCGGCATACCTAAGGCCAGCACTGTTGCAATTACGATACGATAGACAACAGAGCCCAGAACTACAGAAATGAGGCAGTTCATAAAGTTGCGTGTACCAAAGAGCACCTCGCCGATAATAACGGAGGCCAGACCGATAACGATAGTGCCTACGCCCATGCCTACATCAGCAAAGCCGTTGCTTTGCGCAACCAGAGCGCCAGAAACAGCCACAAGACCGTTGCTCAGCAGTAGGCCCAGGATAATTGTATTATCTGTGTTTACGCCCTGAGCGCGAATCATTTGTTGGTTGAAGCCTGTTGCACGCACAGCAGCGCCGATTTCCGTACCAAAGAACCAGTACATCAGCACGCCAATAATAATGGTTGCAATAAGACCGACAATCAGGGTACATTCGCCGCTGTTAAGCCCCGTCATATCACGGGCGATGGTAAAGGTTGTGTCAACACCCAAAAGCGGGATATTAGCCTTGCCCATAATACGCAGGTTAACAGAGTAGAGCGCAATCATTGTCAGGATACCAGCCAGCAGGGCAGGTATTTTCATTTTTGTGTGTAATAGTCCAGTTGCCACCCCTGAGAGAGAGCCTAAAACAAAGGCTGCCAGAAGGGAGGTAACAGGGCCACAGCCGGCTACCAGCAGGGTAGCGGCAATAGCAGCGCCCATGGGGAAGCTGCCTTCAACCGTCAGGTCTGCAATGTCCAGCACGCGATAGGTGATATAAACACCCAGGGCCATAATAGCCCAGAGCAAACCAATAGCGATTGTGGGAATAATTAAATTTACCATAAATGTCCTCTTATTTAATTACCTCTGCGCCCTTGAGCACTTCAGCAGGAATAGTCAAACCAATAGCTTTAGCAGCCTTTTCGTTGATAAGGGGCTTAAATTCCTTTTGTGCCTGGATGGGCATATCAGCGGGTTTGGATTTGCCAGAGAGAATGTCAGCCGCCATAGCGCCTGCTTGTACGCCCAGATCGTAGTAGTCAACGCCCAGGGTAGCAATGCCGCCAGCCTTAACCATGTTGCCTTCGCCGCAGATAACTGGCAGCTTAGCCTCGTTAGTAACGATTAGCAGAGTAGGAATAGCAGAAGCTAATACATTGTCGGTGCCAACATAGATAGCATCAACCTTGCCAATTAAGCTGCGAGCTGCTTGTTGAATGTCGTTAACATTAGAAACAGTAGCCTCTTTGATTACTACGCCCTTCTTTTGCGCAGCTTCTTTCAGAATGTTAACTTGAATTTGAGAGTTAACCTCGCTGGAGCAGTAGATGGTGCCAACAGTTTTTGCTTTCGGAACAATCTTCAGCAGCAGGTCTAATTGCTCAGCAACAGGGTTCATATCGGTGCAGCCGGTTACATTGGTGCCTGGCTTGTTGTTGTCCTTAACCAGCTTAGCAGATTTGTAATCGGTAATAGCAGAGCCAACAATAGGAATATCCTTGGTTGCATTAGCAACGGTTTGCGCAGCCGGAGTAGCGATAGCATAAATCAGATTAACCTTATTGTTAACAAAGCGTTGGGCAATGTTTTGCAGGTTGGATTGGTCTGCTTGAGCATTTTGACGGTCGTAGGTAATGTTTTTGCCCTCTTCGTAGCCCTTAGCCTTTAAGCCATCAACAAAGCCCTTGTTAGTAGCATCTAAGGCAGCGTGCTCTACTAATTGTACGATACCAACATTTACCTT
>JAEDNJ010000068.1 GCA_016302525.1 Phascolarctobacterium sp.
GGATTCAAAACAGCATTCATAATATTAGTTTGCAGCTTGGCATCCAAAACAATGCGGATAGGGTTCTTGCCCTGCACCATGCGCGTAGTCAGCTCTGGGTCATCTGCCAGCACTGTACCAATGCCCACAAGCACGGCATCATGCTGCTTACGCAGGCGGTGGGCGTAGGTTCTCGCCTCTTCGCCCGTAATCCATTTACTATCCCCAGTGCTCGTAGCAATCTTGCCATCGAGGGTCATTGCGTATTTTAAGGTAATGAAGGGACGGCGCTTCGTAATCCAGGTGAAGAAGCGCTCATTGAGGCGCAGAGCCTCCTTTTCACACACTCCTGTGACTACCTCTACCCCCATATCCTCTAAATACTTGAGGCCCTTGCCTGCTACCTTAGGATTGGGGTCACCACAGGCCACCACTACCTTTTTAATACCGGCAGCGAATAAGGCACGACAGCAGGGACCAGTTTTGCCAAAGTGCGAGCAGGGCTCTAGGGTAACATAGGCAGTGCAGCCAGCAGCGGCCTTACCAGCTTCACGCAGGGCCATGACCTCCGCATGAGGCTCTCCTGCCTTGTGGTGATAGCCCTTAGCCACCAGCTCACCCTCGTCATTAACCAGCACACAGCCAACCATCGGGTTAGGACTAGTGTTGCCCTCTGCCTTTAGTGCTTCCTCTAAGGCAAGCTGCATATAAAATTCGTCATTCATAATTTTTCTCCTAATAAAAAAGCGCTACCCGACCTTTTAGGGGCAGCGCAAAAAACACTTCTAGCCTTAGCTTTCCTTTTCTCATCCAGACTATACTGTCGGTACTAGAATTGCACTAGTTCATGCACCCTTAAGCACGCTCAAAAATTACCACAGCTCTAAGCAGAAACACCCTTCACAAGTCACAGTTTACATATAACTTAACAAAGGAATCAACGCTCAGCAAACAGTAATCAGCGTAGCCTAACAGCGCTCGCGGACTATACCGCCGGTAGGGAATCACACCCTGCCCCAAAGGTTTGCTTATGAAATTTACATTCTCATTATAGCACTTTCTCTTTACTTGTCAAGAAAGAGCCTATAAAAACTTAGTAAGACTTTTGTATACTTACTGCAATAAGCTACCCTTTACTAGCTGCTCTAAGCCTAGCTTAGCTTGCGCAGCAGCTTCTTATCTTCAAGGCTTAGATGCCAGGGCTCCATAACCTCTTCTAGGAAATCCATTTGCCTTTTGCTGGACTTGGGATTCGTCAGGCTCCAGTAGGTGATAACCATTTGCAAAAAGCGCTGTGCCTTCTGCTCTAGTCTTTTCGTAGCATCCGGCGGCAGCTTCCACACAGGCAGACCCTCTTGGTTTTCAGCCTGCTTGCCGCTGCGTATAGCCTGCATCCACAAAGCATAGATTTGGTTATAAACCTCCTGCTGCTCTAGCATTTGCCCTCTGGCAATCTGGTTCACGCAGTCTCTTACACCGCGTAGCATGAGCGTTAAAATCAGCTCACTCTTAGCTGTGGGCAGAGAGCGTTTCGCAGCGTAATCCGTCACAAACAAAAAGCTGTAGAACAAGGGCTTATACATAGCAAAGGCAGCTTCAAGACTAGCAAAACGACAGCTCATCGTAAGCTGCATTTCTAGCTGCAGCAGTACCCTGTGCCACAGTCTGACATCCTGACAGCGCCACAGCTGGCGCAGCATGACAGAGAGCAGCCATTCTACCTCAGCCTGCCAGCCACGGCGTGCAATGCGAGCCGTCAGACTAGTCCATTCGTTCCAAAAGCCGGCTAAGGAATCACTGGGAATATGCTTAGTATAGGCAACGACGAGCTGCTGCACAGCTGGTCTCAGCCCAACTAGGCGACGATCACAAATATAATAAACTAGAAAGCTGAGGAAATCCTGCTTCTGCTTAGCCAGCTCCTTCTCAGCCATGAGCTTAAGCAATATGGGCTTATATTCCTCTAGCAGCTGCTGTACGAGCTCATAAGAGCGTTTACGCAGGGCTGTGGATAGCACATTCTTGAGTGCTGCCAGCTGTTGCTCACCAGCGGCTGCAGGCAGCTCCTCCTGCAAACGGGGCAAGAGCTCCTGTACTACCTCTAGCTCGCCACCCTGCAAGGCCATGCAGATATTTAAGGCAGACAGTATAATAGGCTTCGCTTGTATTACCCTCTCTTGTACCCTCTCTTGTACCCTCTCTTCTGCCTTCTCTTCGATTGCCTTCGCTTCAATAGGCTTTGCTTCTATTGGCTTTGCTTCCATGGTTTTCCTCCGCAATCATTTAGTCCTTGAGCTTATAAATTCATTTCACCCTCGTAAACGATACCAGAAACAGTGTCCACAGTAACCAGCTGACCATCCCAAAGCAGGGCTGTAGCCTGAGCTGCTCCTACGATAACAGGGATACCGCAGGTAATACCTACGATAGCTGCCGTAGAGGTCAAGCCGCCCTCCTCGCAAATAATCGCAGAAGCACGCTTAGACACTAAGGGAACAAATTCATCATTCAGAATATCGCAGACAAGGACATCGCCCTTCTTGAGCTTCTCCTGATAGTCAGAAACACGAATGGCATTACATACCTTACCAATAACAGTCTTTTTACCAATACCAGTACCTTGAACAAGCTTATTACCCACGCTAACCACCTTTATCAAATTCGTGCTGCCAGGTGTACCAATGGGCACGCCAGCAGTTATTACAACAGTTGCTCCGTCACTAATAGCGTTATGCTGCAGAGCACATTTTAAAGATAAATCAATCATTTCATCTGTATCTGCGGAGAAGGGTCCTAAAATAGGATGGACACCTCTATACAGCTGCATAGCTCTTACACGCTCCGGGGAGCGGGAAATAGCCACAACCTTAGACAGGGGCTTATATTTAGAAATCATCCTCGCAGTAAAGCCAGATTCAGTAATCGTTAAGATAGCATCCGCATCAATTTCATGGGAAATTTGCACTACGGCATGGCTGATAGCATCCGTGGAGTGAATGCGTTCATGCAGACCCATCTTTTTAAAGACAGCATCATAATCAATGGCCTTTTCAGTGCGTTCAGCAATTTGCGCCATGGTTTGCACAGCCTCTAAGGGATATTTGCCAGAGGCAGTTTCTCCCGACAGCATGATGACATCCGTTCCATCAAGGATAGAGTTAGCTACATCACTAGCCTCAGCACGGGTACAGCGGAAGCTGTGGCACATACTTTCCAGCATTTGGGTTGCTGTAATAACGGGCTTGCCAGCCAGATTACAGCGGGCAATAATATTCTTTTGCACCAAGGGAACCTCCTCGGCAGGAATTTCTACACCCAAATCGCCACGAGCTACCATAATAGCATCAGAAACACCAATAATTTCTTCAATGTTTTCTACACCGGCAGCATTTTCAATTTTCGAGATAATGCCCATTTGCAGGCCTTCACGCTCTAGGACACTGCGAATAGCCAAAACATCATCTGCTCTTTGCACAAAGGAAGCAGCCACATAGTCCATGCCATGACGAGCAGCAAAAAGAATATCCTTTTTATCCTGCTCCGACAGGAAGGGCAGCTTCAGCTCTATACCTGGGCAGGCTACGCGCTTACGCGAGCTAATTGTGCCACCAGCAAGCACCTTGGTGTGAATAATATTACCTTCAATAGAGGTTACCTCTAAGCCCAGCATACCGTCAGAAAGAAGCACCTTGTCACCTGGCTCCAGCTCCTCGGGTAGATTAGCATAGTTCACATGAGCACGCTGTGTATTGCCCAGAACCTCCTCGGTAGTCAGGTCAAAGTCCTGCCCCTCCTTAAGCTCTACACTGCCACCCTCAAAAATGCCCAGGCGCATTTCTGGGCCCTTGGTGTCGGCAATGGTGGCAATTACCTTGCCAGCCTTAGCCGCAGCCTCCTGCACATAGCCTAGACGCGTATTGTGGTCTTCGTGGGTGCCATGAGAGAAGTTAAAGCGGGCCATATCCATACCGGCCAGCATCATTTTACTGAGCAGCTCTACATTATCCACGCTAGGGCCAACAGTACAAATAATTTTAGTTTTCTTCATTAGATTTAAGCCTCCTTGTAGTCGAAGCCTTCTTACGTTTTATCCGTCACCCTATAACTTGTTATCTACTGCAACAAAACCTAGGCCTCGTGGATGAAGTCTAGGTTTTGTGAGAGTTATATTTTTTTATTTATTGAGCCTTGTAAGCTTTGATCTTCTTAATCAAACGAGGCAGAATTTCGTTCAGATCGCCAACTACACCCACAGAGGAATAATCAAAGATAGGAGCCATTTCATCCTTGTTAATAGCTACTACGCAGCTGGATTCCTTCATACCTGCTAAGTGCTGTACAGCACCGGAAATACCGCAGGCAATATACAGCTTGGGTTTAACAGTCTTACCAGATTGACCAACCTGATGAGAGTGAGCCAGCCAGCCCTCATCTACTACAGCACGAGAGCCACAAACAGTACTGTTTTCAAACAGGTCTGCCAGCTCTTGCAGCAGAGCCAGCTTTTCAGCGCTGCCAATACCACGACCACCAGAAACCAGAACCTCAGCATCCTCAATCTTTAAGGAGTTACCAGCGGTTAAGGGAGTCTTTTTAATGATTTCTACACGGCTAACCTTTTCGCCTTCTACAGCAAAGGGAATAACCTCACCAGTACGGCTAGCATCCGGCTCCAAAGCATCAAATACCTTCGGACGGATGGAGCCCATTTGCGGCATTTTTTCATCACCAATGATGGTAGCATAAATATTGCCGCCTAAAGCAGGACGAGACCAGGCAACAACGCCATCCTCATCCATTTCAATACCAGTGCAGTCTGCACACAGACCGGTCAAGAGGCGAGCGCTTACACGGGGTGCTAAATCGCGACCATTAACGGTTGCAGGAATCATTAAAGCACGCGGGCCATACTTTTTATCCAGTTGACACAGAGCGTCAGTATATAAATCAGTAGAATAATCCTCGTATTCAGGACCCTCTACGGTATAAACAATGTCAGCACCTGCAGCAATCAGCTGAGCCGGCAGCTCGCCAGCCTCCTTAGCGATTAATACAGCAGCAACCTTTTCATTAATTTTAGCAGCCATTTCCGTAGCCTTGCCTAAGAGCTCAAAGGTTACGTGCATCAGCTTGCCTTCTTCTAATTCAGCCAGTACCCAAACATTGGTACCACGATTATCAGCCATTTATATTTCCTCCTAATCTTTTAATCCTTTGTTCTTGTGCCTAGCAGCTGGATGGCCTCCTCGCCACATTCGCTCAAGCAAGCTCCGCAGCTTATACAGCGAGCAGTTGCGATTTGCGCCCTTCCTTCTAATATAGCTATAGCACCTACAGGACAGATGGCTACACATTCCTCGCAGCCTGTGCAGCTTGCCCTCTCAACTACAAAAATCATCTTGAAAGATTAATTATTTGGTAATTAAGCCTGCTTCAACCAGCTTGTCGAAGAGCATATCTACTGCCAAATCCAAATCCTTTTCCTTGATAATTTCCGGATTCAGTTCAGGAGGCTCAGGAGTGAAGGCTCTTTTAACCTTAGTCGGAGAGCCCTTTAAACCTACTACAGCAGGATCAATGCCGATATCCTCTGCAGTCCAGGTAGGAATTTGTGCCTTACGAGCCTTCATCTTGCCCTTAATGGAAGCAAAGCGCGGCTCCTTTTCAGACTTGGAAACAGTTACTAAGAGAGGACCAGCGCAAGCTAAGGTCATAGCTACGCTCTCGTTTTCACGCTCAGCAATGAATTTGCCATCCTCGAAGGTCAGGCTCAGAGCGTTGGTAATTTGGGGAATACCCAGGTGCTCCGCGATTTCGGGGCCAACCTGTGCGGTGTCGCCATCTACAGCCTGCTTGCCGCAAAGAATCAGGTCAAAATCGCCAATCTTTTTAATAGCAGCAGCTAAGCTTAAGCTGGTAGCCAGGGTATCAGAGCCGCCCAGTAAACGGTCACTCAATAAAATAGCTTCATCAGCGCCTACGGAGATAGCATCCTTAAGGATGTCCATAGCTTGAGGCAGACCCATGGAGAGCACAGTTACCTTAGCGCCAAATTTATCCTTCAGGGTCAGAGCTACTTCTAAAGCTTGACGGTCGAAGGGGTTCATAATATTTTCTACACCAGCGCGTTGCAGCACATGGGTAATAGGGTCGAATTTAACTTTTTCCGTATTCGGAGTTTGTTTAGCACAAACTATAATATTCATATGTTAACCTCCCAAATATTCTAGACATTTTAACCATTATATTTTACCATTTTTCCCAGCTAAACACAAGCGTTATTGCTCAATGCACTAAGAAAACATTTGCTTATCCATGATACAGCCCTCGCCTAGCACGCGCTCTAGGGCTGGCACAAGGTACGGATTAGACTGGTCTACCCAATATTCCTCGGATACCTTAATAATTTTACGAGCGCCCATAAGGTGTAGATAGACTACATCTCTACCCTTAAACCTTGTAAAGACACTGGCAAGCTGCCGCTGTGTAAGCGGATTATCAAGATAGGCCTCAATCTTTAAATGCAGAGCATTTTGTGGTAGGGGCTTAACATCGTCACCTTCCTTGCTAAGCTTGGTGATTCTGACAGCGATAATCTTCGTTTCCCTTTCGTCAATGCTCAGGCGGCCCTCGACAGCCACAATATTATCCTGCCTGATTTCATTGAGAGCCTCTTGATAGGTTTTCGGAAAGACGATAACCTGAAAACGGCCTGTATAATCCTCTAGGGTCAATATAGCCATGCTGTCGCCCTTCTTGGTGGTCTTGGTCTGCAAATTAGAAATTATGCCGGCAACCTTCACTGGCATACCGTCCTTATAATCATTCTCTCCCATAAACTGGAAAAGCTGCATATACTTTTTCAGTAAGCCCTTATATTGCTCCAGGGGATGACCTGTGACATAAAAGCCGATGAGCTCTTTTTCATTAGCTAAATTGACGGTAGCAGGAATCTCTGGCAAGTCTGGCCAAATTAGCTCATTGAGCTCTACAAAGCCATTTTCCTCCCCAAAAAGATTGAGCTGGCCAGCAGCATTATCCTTCTGAAAGGAGCTGGCCCTTTCTACAGCGGTATCGAGCACAGCCAGCATTTGCGAGCGCTTTGTGCCAAAACAGCTCATAGCACCGCATTTAATCAGGTTTTCCAGCACACGGCGGTTCACCACACGCATACTGACACGCTTGCAGAAGTCGAGCAAATTCTTAAAGGGACCGCCCTCCTCACGCGCACGCACAATTTCTGAGACAGCATTATCGCCTACGCTCTTAATGCCTGCCAGCCCAAAGCGAAGAGACAGGTCCTTGTCTACAGTAAACTCCTGAAAGCTGGCATTAACATCAGGCGGCAAAATTTTGAGACCAGCATTGCGACAAACGGCAATATACCAGCTTAGCTTATCATTATCAGTAATGACACTGTTTAAAAATGCGGCCATAAATTGACTTGGATAATGCGCCTTTAAATAAGCCGTCTGATAAGCCACCAGAGCATAGGCCACGGAGTGCGATTTATTGAAGCCATAGCCAGCAAATTTCAACAGCAAATCAAAAATTTCGTTGCTGGTTACCTCTGGCACCTGGTGCAGCTCCTTAGCACCCTTAACGAAGTCAGCACGCTGGGATTCCAACACCTTGGCCTTCTTCTTTCCCATAGCACGGCGCAGAATATCTGCCTTGCCTAAGGAAAAGCCTGCCAATGCGGAGGTTATCTGCATAACCTGCTCCTGATAGAGAATAACGCCGTAGGTATCCTTCAAAATAGGCTCTATGAGAGGGTGCAGGACACGGGCGGTACGCTGACCATGACGACCAGCGATAAAATCCTCTGCCATGCCTGTCTCTAGGGGACCAGGTCGATAGAGAGCTACAAGGGGAATCAGGTCCTCAAAGCGCTCAGGCTCCAGGTCCATGACCAGCCTTGTAATGCCAGGCGATTCCAGCTGAAAAACGCCAAAGGTGTCACCCCTACGCAGCATAGCGCAGGTTTTGTCATCAGCTAAAGGAATTTTATCAATGTCAACCTTTTCTCCCGTAGTAGCCTCAATAAAGCGGAGCGTATCATCAATAACGGTTAGGGTGCGCAGGCCCAGAAAGTCCATCTTTAAGA
>JAEDNJ010000069.1 GCA_016302525.1 Phascolarctobacterium sp.
AGCCACAAGAATGATTACTATCAGCTCTACTAAAGAAAATTGGCTACAGAGAAAAGAAGCTTTAGCTATATTTTTAAGCTATATGAAAGATTGCTATAAGCATTACTAAAGAGAATTGTCTACAGTGCTGAGAAGCCTTATATAAAATTTAAAGCTACGAAAAGAATTTAAGGGCTATTCAAAGCTAAGCCATACAAAAGGCAAAATATAAAAGTTTTTTTATATATAATGCTCCAAATACGCATTTTACATTTTATATTAAAGTAGTATAATAGAAGCAAAGCTTATGCTTCTGCGATTTTGGGAGGTTATGAAAGATGAACATGGCTTTATTTTCCTTAATATTATTGGTCTTGGCGATTTTACTAGGCTTTTTCCGCAAAATGAATGCGGGCCTGATTGCTATTGGCTTTTCCTTAATTTTAGGAAGGGTAGCAGGCATACCTGATAAGCAGATTATTGCTGGCTTTAGCTACAATCTCTTCCTCACGCTTTTGGGTGTTACCTATTTATTTAGCTTGGCGCAAAACAATGGCACCTTAAAGCTCATTGCCTTAAAGGTGGTTTCCCTAGCTGGCAAACGCACCTATCTTGTGCCCGTCTACATCTTTGTTTTCTCGACTATCCTGTCGGCAATCGGTCCTGGCTGTATTCCTACCATGGCTATTATGATGGTTTTTGCTATGACCTTGGCCGCAGAGCTTAACATTCACCCTGCTATGCTCAGCGCTATTGTCGTGCTCAGCGCCTCTGGTGGCGGTGTCTCTCCTATAGCTCCCACAGGTATTATCGCGATTAACGCCTGTGCAGCAGGTGGCATGACCCAGGATGTAGGTATTCCCTTTTTAATCAACGGTGTCGTTTCTGCTGCGGTTTATTCTGCAGTAGTTTATATTTTCTTTGGCGGCTATAAGGTGAAATCTGTGGATTCCGAGGCGATGAAGATTAAGGAAAGCTTTAATCGCAACCAGCTCATAACTATTGCCGGCATTGCTGCTATGATTGTCATGGTTATGATTTTTAAGTATAATGTTGGCCTCGTAAGCTTCTTGATTGCAGCCGTTCTCTCTGCTCTGGGCGTTGCTGATGAAACTGATGCTTTAAAGAAGGTTCCCTGGGGCACCCTTGTTTTGGTTAGCGGCGTTAGCGTTCTCATTAATCTCATCTCGAAGCTGGGCGGTATCAAAATGCTTTCGGCAGCCCTTGCTTCTGTCATGACACCTTCTACCGCAACTGCCATCGTCAGCCTTAGTGCGGGTCTGCTTTCGTGGGTTAGCTCCACCTCTGGCGTAGTTATGCCCACCCTTATCCCGACAGTTCCAGGTATCGTAGAAGCTATGCACGGAGCTGTAGACCCCGTAGAAATGGCAACCGCCCTTTCCATGGTATCGCATACGGGCGGCATTAGTCCTCTTTCCACTGGCGGCGGCTTAGCTCTCGCAGCTTATACCTCTGTGGCTCAATCCTCCGCAGAGGAACAGCAGAAGCTTTTCGTCACCATGTTTGCTGTATCTGCTGCGGGCGTGGCCTTCCTCAGCTTTATGGCCTATCTGGGGCTGTTTAAATGGTTTATTTAAGATGACGACAGAAAAAACATATCCCTAGTCCGGCGCTCGGACTAGGGATTTTTGCTTTATCTACAGGTTAGACGGCTTTTTCACTCTGCTAAAGTAAGAATATGCTGCTACAGACATTAAAATTACGCCTGTGCAGACCAAAACATAGCGTGTAGGCAGAAAGCTGCCCAAAAAGCTGCCCAAAAGTGGTCCGCAGACACCGCCAAACTGATTTGCTGCAGCCATGAGGCCAAAGGCTCTGCCACGCATTTTCGTGTCTGTAATAGTAGTAGCGTAGGAATTGATATTGGGAATAGCACCAGCTAAAAACAAGCCATAGACAAACTGAATGGCCGCAAACTGCCAGACATTATGCACGAAGGCTTGAAAAAGGTTGATAAAGCCGCCGCAGAAAACTACGAAAGCAAAGGTCTTGACATAGCCCATGCTCTGTCCGCGTTTACCCCAAAAGGTAGCAGTCACGATACCAGCTAAGCCCGCCAGCGAAAAAATCCAACCGGCAAACTTAATAGAGGTGTCATCCATGACCCCACGTAGCTCGCCTACATACATCGTAACCAGCGGCTGAATGACCATGACAACGCCCTGAATGGCAAAAATCATGGCCATAACATAGTAAATATCCTTAGTCTTAAGCGCTTCCTTTAAATCAAGCAGCACGCTTAAATCCAGCTTATGCTTACCCTGGGTAAAGGGCAAATCCTTGACGAGAAAGAAAATCAAAGCGGAGCCAAACCAGAGAGCGCCACCAGCCAGATAAAAGGTTGTCCGCATACCGAACCAGCTGCTTAAATAGCCGCCCAGCAAGGGGCCAATGATCGTGCCGCTAAAGAGCGCGGACTGCATGAGGCCCATGCCCCAGCCCATCTTATGCTCAGGCAGGCTTTGGGAAGCCAAGGACATACAGGCAGGGACAAAGCCTGCTACCATGCCTGTCAGGGTACGCACCACCAAAAGCTGATACACATCCTGACACATAGCGGTCAAAAAATAAGTAAGCCCCAGGCCAATACCAGCTCTGAGAGCCATCTTTTTTTGTCCGACCTTGTCTGCCAGAGCACCCCAGCAGGGCGCCATCACAGCCGACCAAAAGAAGGTCGCAGCAAAGACAAGGCCCGTCCACAGGCTGACCTCAGCCTGAGAAACCTTCATCTCCTTTAATAGATAGACGGGCAAAAAGGGCACGCACATGGTATAGCTGGCGCAGCAAAAAATTACGGCTATCCACAGCACCGTCAAATTGATTTTCCAATTAATGCCATTGTTTTCCTTTGTATTAGCATCCATATTTAACACCTCTTAACACAGTGTATTATACCACTAATTGTTAAGTTTTTACAGTCTGAATCTGCTTAGAAGCATTACTTAGCTAATGTTTTTCTTTTCCTATATATTATATTGACAAAATCACTGTAACTTAGTAAACTATAATTAGTGGCAGAGAAGCGATTGTGTTTCTTTGCCTTTTTTTACAGCTGGCAAGTTTTTATAGACGGCTGCTGTGTGCTGCAACCCCAAAACAAGAGAGAAAGGAGTATCCCTATGCAAAGCTTAGTCAAATATACAGACAATATTAACAAGCTTTTAGCTCGCTTCGGTGTAAAGTTTGGTATCTACAAAAACAACACCTTCCATGAGCAGCTCTTCCCCTTTGATGCTATCCCCCGCGTTATCACTGCCGAGGAATTTGATTCCTTGGAAAAAGGGCTTATCCAACGCGTTAATGCCCTCAATATGTTCCTCTATGACATTTACCATGAAAAACGCATTATCAAGGACAAGGTAATTCCAGAGGAATTTGTTTTTTCCTCCTCTGGTTATTTGCCGCAATGTATGGGTATTGCTCCTTCTCGTAACATATATTCGCATATTTCTGGTATCGACCTCGTGCAGGCCAAGGATAAAACCTGGTATATCCTAGAGGATAACCTGCGTATCCCCTCTGGTGCCTCCTATCCCTTGATTGCCCGCAAGCTGTGCCGTATTGCCAGCCCCGAAACCTACGCTAACAATGCTATCGTAGATAATCGCAACTATGGCACAATGCTCACCAAGGTTATGAACCATGTCAATACAGGCGGTATTTCCGTTATCTTAACCCCAGGCCGCTTTAATGCAGCCTTCTTTGAGCATGCTTATCTGGCAGAGCAAACGCACAGCGTTCTGGCTATGCCCAACGACCTTTATGTAGAAAACAATCAGGTTTATTATAGAGCCATGGATAAGCCGCAGCGCGTAGGCGTTATCTATCGCCGCATTTCCGATGAGTACCTAGACCCGCTCACCTTCCTGCCTGAATCCGTCATTGGCGTGCCCAACCTGATGAATGCTTATAGAGCTGGCAATGTAGCGATTATGAACGCTCCTGGCAATGGTGTAGCAGATGATAAGGGTCTGTACTACTTCGTGCCTGCTATGGTTAAATACTATCTGGGCGAGGATTCTATTACGAATAACGCTCCTACTTACTTGATGTTCTACGACAAGGACCGTGAATATGCCTTAGCTAATTTTGACAAGCTTGTCTTTAAGGATGTATCCGAGGCTGGCGGCTATGGCGTTGTCTTTGGTCGTGACATGGACAGCAAGCAAAAAGAAGAATTCAAGGCTCTTATCAAGAAGGAAGCGCGTCGCTTTATTGCCCAGGAAATTATCGACTTCATTGACCTGCCCATCATGGACAACGGCCAAGAGGTTCTGCGCAAGGCAGATTTGCGTGCCTTCGTGCTCAGCGGCGAGACTACCAAGGTTTGGCCCTCTGGCTTAACTCGTTTCTCCCGCAATCCTGATTCCTTTATCGTAAACAGCTCTCAAGGAGGAGGTTTCAAAGACACATGGGTATTATCTCGTTAGAAAAATCTAATCACCTATACTGGCTCGCACGCTATTCCGAGCGTGCCTTCACCACCATCAAAACCTTTATGGATGCTTATGACCGTATGCTGGATGCCGACCCTACGGCTTATCAGCACGTTTGCGCTAAGCTTTCCATTCCTGATAAATACGGCAGCAAGGAGGTTTTCGTTGTCAACTATCTCTTTGACGAAAGCGACCCCCATTCTGTTATCTCTAACCTCAAATGTGCCTGCGATAACGCCATGGTTATGCGCGACCTGATTTCCTCCACCTCTCTGTCCTATGTTCAGCTGTCCTTAGATACGATGATTGCTGCTAAGCACAGAGATTTCTGCCTGCTGGATCTGCAGGAGGTGCTGGATAATATTTATGCCTTCTGGGGCTGCGTAGACGACCAGGTTGAAAGCTCTGCCTGCCGTAACATCTTAAAATTCGGTCGTTATTTAGAGCGTCTTGACCTTTTCATTCGCCTTGAATACGATAGACCAGCCATCATCAAGGCTTATGACCATATGAAATATCGTTTAAGCCGTTCTAATATTGCCTATAGCGAGCTCGACTTTAACCTGTTCAGCGGCACCCTACTTAAGGGCGAGGATTTGAACGCTGCTTTGTGGAATCTCAATAACATTTATAAGGACTGATATTTGTGCGCAAACTAGAATTTCTCTACGAAATGAAGCTGGAGTTTGATGGAGATGTTACCTGGCACAGCTTCTGCCTACGCTGCCTGCCCAGGATGACCTGCTTTCAGCATATCAAACAGCTCTCAGTAGAAATCAGCCCCTATACCTCTATTACCAATGTAGTTGATGCCTTTGGCAATAGAATGTGCTCCGGCTATATCGAAGAGCCTCATAACTACTTTTCCTTTAGAATTGCCGGCACAGCTATTACCAATAGCGAAAACATCGACATGAGCTTAGCCAATCCTCTGTACCGCTATCACACACCGCAGACGACCTTAACGCACGGCTACGAAAAGTTTCTTGAGGCTGCCAGCGATAAGAGGGACCCAGTGCAAAAGGTTATGGCTATGAGCGACCTGCTCTATAAGGACTTTGTCTATAAGTCTCACACCACCAACACCAAGACCACAGCTCAGCAGGCTCTTGACCAGGGCTGCGGCGTATGTCAGGATTATTCTCACATTCTCATTGCTCTGTGCAGAATGTTGAAGATTCCTGCACGCTACATTGCCGGCTTCATGTTCGGAGAGGGTGCCACCCACGCCTGGGTAGAGTTCTTTGCCCGCGGTCACTGGATTGCCATTGACCCTACTAATGACTGTCTGGTGGATGATAAATATATCAAGCTCAACGAAGGCAGAGACGCTAGCGATTGCATTATCGACAAAGGGCTGTTCTACGGCAATGTACGCCAAGTACAAACCGTAAACGTTTCTGTAAAAGAAATTTCTCTTTAATCTAAAGTAAGACCTGTCGGGGCTAAGCCGGCAGGTCTTTTTCCTTAATCTTTTACCCTGCTCTTGTTGCAAAAAATTAATTTTTACTATATAATAAAGGATACAACAATAATATGCAGCAGGGCAATCTCCTTTGCTACTATTGCTCTGCTTACAAAAAAATACCTAGCAGGGAGTGACATTTTGCATATGCCACAGGTCTTGCTATGGACAAAATTCAGCTACAAAGGATGTGCAATTTTGAAGGGCTACACTAAACAAGAGCTAGAACAATGCGGCTTTTTCTCCGGTCTCTTTGGCGGCAAGCCCGCTGCCAATGCCTGGAAGGAAATTAATAATATTTTAGCAGATGCTGAGAGCGCTACAGAGCTTACCAGCGACAAGGTTAAAAAGGCCTTGAAAAACTGGGGTGTAAAGTTTAACGACGAAAATATGCAGGAGCGCAGTGCAATTTATCGTAAGACTGCGGATAATGTTTATACTGATGTTATGACCTTGGATGACCCTCTCTTTAATGAGGCGAAGCATTTGGCAGCTGTGCTCGAGCTGCCTGAGCACCTCGTAGGACTGGCTAACAAGGGCGCCAAAATGGCAGCCTATTTCAATCGCTGCAGCAAGCTCATCAAAGGCGAAGAAAAGCTAACCATCGGCGAAATCAATACGCTCTTTGGCTATGATTACGAGGATGGTCTTTCCATTCGCAAGCAGGTTTTCCAAGCCAACTTTAATCTGGAATTTGAAGACATCAGTAAGGAGCGCCGTTTTTCTCCAGAGCAAGAGGAGCGCTACAGAGAGCAATGTAAGGCCCTGGATATTCCCTACGAATTCAAGAGCAATATCAATAACGCTTTAGAGCATTACCGTGAACTGTGGAACGCTGAAAACGCTGAGTTCAATGAGCTGGAGGTTGAGGGTCTACCCTTGGCAGATGGTGAACACTGTCACTGCTATGCTAACGCAGGCTACTGTGTCAAGAAAACCGTTGAGCGTGAGGACAATATTTTTGAGCTGACCCGCAAATTCGAGATTGATGAGGTTGTTTCCTTCAAGGGCGACAAGCTAGAGCAGCCCAAAATCAAGGAAGAAATTACTGCCGTTGAGGATATCGGTTATTTCTTCGTGACTAACTATCGCATTATCTATGCTAGCGAAAAGCTAGCTAAGCAGGTACCCTTTGCTGATATAACAGCTATCGAGTACGATGGCACGAACATCATTACCTACCATACCGAGAATCAGGGAGATTTGATTTTCAAATATCCTGATGATGCAGCTGAGGTAATGGTCATCATTGTTAAGCGTATTATGGAGAAAAATAAAGCCTAAAGCTTACAATTTACTAAAAGAGGTGAAGCAAAATGTCTTTGTATAACAGAATTCTGGTTCCCATTAGCGACAGCATTTTATCCTCTAAGGTTTTAATCAACGCTGTGCGCTTTGCTAAAGAACAAAACGCTGACCTTATTATCCTGAATGTTGAAGAGCCTGTAGTGGGAGCCTTCTCTACAGCCATCAGATATAGTCAGGAATCCCTGGCCGTGACAAAAAACAAGGTTATCAACGAAGCCATGGAAAAGCTGGCCAACTGTGATTTGAATGTTACCTATAAGATTGTAGCAGGCAATGCGGCTGAGTGTATCCTTGATGTGGCAGAAAGAACTCGCTGCAACCTGATTATTATCGGTAGTCATGGCTTTGGCATGAGTGACCTGCTCTTTACCAACACTGCCACTATCGTAGCCGGCAAGGCAGATATCCCTGTTCTCGTTATTAAGTAAACCTCTTATAAAAGCAAAAAAGCACGGTTCGCCGTGCTTTTTTTGTAAATATTTATGGAGTTTTTGCTACTATACCCTTGTTTTATATTACTAAAAATGATAAAATGTGTAGATATAGATAGCTAGAAACTACCTACATAAAAACATCCTAGAAGCACTAACACTACTTAGCTTTTACAAAACGATTAGGCTTCTAAATATTTAATGAGGGAGAGTGTAAACTATGAATTTTCCTATCGCTGAACGCATGGAGCGTATGAAGGCTTCTGAAATCCGTGAATTACTGAAACTAACCGCACAGCCCGACATCATTTCCTTTGCTGGTGGTCTGCCTGCACCGGAGCTGTTCCCT
>JAEDNJ010000070.1 GCA_016302525.1 Phascolarctobacterium sp.
CATTTTGCCCGCAATAGAGATGGTCTTGATTTCTTTACGAATCACTGTTACCTTGCGCAGCTCACCCTTTTTGTTTTTCAGCTCTAAAACAACCTCAGTATCAATAGGACCGCGGATATTGTTGGATACAGCATCCATGCTCATTTTAGCAGTGCTCTCGCCATTAACGCCTACAATAATGTCGCCTTCCTTAATGCCAGCCTTCGCACCGGGGTTATCCTCTAGCACCGAAATGATTTCGTACTGATTATTGCGCTTGCCAAAAACTACGCCAATACCACTAAAGCTGCCGTGTGTCATATCTGTCAGGCGTTGAAAATCCTTGCTGTCCAGATAGCTGGTATAAGGGTCATCTACAGCCTCCACCATGCCACGAATAGCTCCCTCCAAGAGCTTATGCGAGCTTGTTTCGCCATAGTAATAGCGTTCCAGCAAATGCTTTGTGCGCACGAGCTTAAACGCTCCGCCCACATCACCAATCAGCATATGCGTGCCATAGCCCACAAGGCACAGGCTAAAGATAGCAGCTAAAAGAACAACTGCTAAAGCATTCCAAATATATTTCATGCAAGCTACCTCCAGATTAATAAGTAGCAAAGCTCCCTCTTTAAAGAAAGGGA
This sequence comes from Phascolarctobacterium sp., assembly GCA_016302525.1. GTDB lineage: Bacteria > Bacillota > Negativicutes > Acidaminococcales > Acidaminococcaceae > Phascolarctobacterium_A. The sequence goes on from JAEDNJ010000070.1 coordinate 621, forward strand.
GCTTATAATTAAGGCAGATAATTCAAGGGCTCTGTAACCTCGCCGTGCAAACGCATTTCAAAGTGACAGTGAGGCCCCGTTGAGTAACCCGTGCTGCCTGCATAGGCAATGACAGCACCTCTGCTCACATATTGCCCTTCACTGCAATTGAGGCCCGAATTATGACCATAAAGGGAAACTAGTCCACCGCCATGGTCAATCATGACACAGTAGCCGTAGCCGCCCAGCCAGCCGCTATAGACTACTATACCACTATTCGTGGCATGAATAGGAGTACCAGTATCCACGGCAATATCCATGCCAGAATGATATTTAGTAGTGCCAAAAATAGGATGGGTACGCCAGCCAAAGTACGAGGTTATCTCGCCACGACAGGGCCATACATAGGAGCCGCTTGCTCCCTGCCCCTGGCTAGCACTGCTGCCGCCACTTGATTCCAGATTGCGCAGCATTTCTGTTACGGCATTGGAGCTGGCCTCTAAACGGTCGATTTCTGCATTACTATCAGCTCTGACCTGCTCTGCCTTGGCAATCCTTCTGCTAATACTACGACGATAAGCAGTAATGCGCGCTTTTTTGGAATCCAGCGCTGCCTGGCTCGCCTTCATCTCCCGCATTTCGGCATCCAGCACCTTCTGCCGCTCAGATATTTCTGCGGCAGCTGCCTGAATCTCGTCAATGAGGGCCAAATCGCTTTTTACTATCGACTGCAAAAGATACATACGCGAGGAAAAATCACTGAAATCCTTCGCGCCTAAGAGCACATCCAGATAGTTCACCTGTCCGTTGATATAAATATCTCGCAGGCGTTTTTTATAAATTTTATGTCGAGAGGCAATCTCTGCCCGCTTCGCAGCCAGCTTTGCCTGATTAACATCTATTCTGCCCTGCAAAACATCGGTCTTTCTTTGCAGAGCCGAGGTTTCTGCCTGCAAGCCTCGCAGCTGCCCCAGAACCTCATCCAGCTCTACATTGGCCACCTCTGCCTCTCGCTTAGCATCGGCCTTGCGAGTTTCCAGCTCCTGCTTTCTCTGCTCAATTTCTGTTAAGCGAGCTCGCAGCTCCTCAGCAGTTTCAGCAAAGGCAAGATCAGCATAAAGAGGCACTAAGGCCATAATGCAGGCCAGAAAGATAATGCCAATTTTTTTCTTCAGCATTTTCTGCCTCCATTATACCTTCAAGAACTTACGCAGGGAAATAAAGCTGCCTAGGGCGCCAATGCCCGTGCCTGCTATTAGGATAAAAACAGATACATAGTACAGAAGTGGTGTTGCCGGCAGCATGGGCAAAAAGGCCAGAGTAGCATGAATTTTGCCCAAGAGTGCACTATAGATGCCATTGATGAGCAGGGCTGCAACTACAGCTCCACAAAAGCCCAGGGTCATCCCCTCTAGCATGAAGGGCCAACGAATGAACCAATCCGTGGCGCCAACATAGCGCATGATGATAACCTCCTTACGCCTAGCAAAAACAGTTAAGCGTATGGTGTTAGAAATAATGAACAGGGTCGCCATAGCCAGAAAAACAACCAGCACGATACCGCCAAAGCGCAAAATTTTCGTCAGCTGGAATAAATGCTCGACCACCTCTTGTCCAAATTTAGCAGTTTCAACCTTGGGCAGCTTGCCAATTTGCGTAGAAACCTCTTTAATGTGCTCGGGTGTATCTACGCTAACATCAAAGCTATTAGGAAAAGGATTTTCCTTGCCTAGCGAATTGAGCAGCTGTTGCTGGTCGCCCAGGCGCTCCTTAAATCTTTTGATAGCCTCTGTCTTGGGCACAAACTTTACACTCTTGACCCCAGGCATTTTTTTGATAGCCTGCTCCACATCCATGTTGTCCTGGGTCGTAGCCGTATCTGTCATATAAACAGAAATCTGAATCTGATTTTCCAGCTGCTGCGCCAAATGATTGGTGTTCAGGAACATGAGCAAAAACATTCCTAAAACAAGCAAGGAAACTGCCACCGTAGAAATGGAAGCAAAGCTCATAAAGCCATTTCTGCGAATAGACTTATAGGTTTCCTTAACAAAATATTCCTTGGTGCTATAGCTCATAGCCATAACCTCCGTTCATTTCATCCCGGACAATATGGCCCTTCTCAATGGCAATAACCCGCTTCGCCATAGCATCAACTATTTCCTTAGCGTGGGTTGCCATAACAATGGTGGTGCCATTATCATTAATTTCTTTAAAGATATTCATAATCTCCCAGCTGGTATCTGGGTCGAGATTGCCAGTGGGCTCGTCTGCAATTACCAAAGCCGGATTATTAACAATGGCTCTGGCAATGGCAATACGCTGCTGCTCACCGCCGCTCAGCTCGTTAGGATAAGCATTAGCACGCCCACGCAGGCCCACTAAATCCAAAACATTCATTACCCGACGCTTAATTTTGCGGTGGGGCGTTTCGATAACCTGCATTGCAAAGGCAACATTTTCATATACAGTTCTATCTGGCAGCAGTCGATAGTCCTGAAAAATTATTCCTAATTGTCTACGATAATAGGGGATTTCCTTATCCGTCAGCTCTAGAATGTTAGTACCATTAACCTCAATAATGCCGGAGGTGGGTTGAATTTCCCGAAAGAGCATTTTAAAAAAGGTTGACTTACCAGCACCACTAGGGCCAACAATGAAGACAAATTCACCTGGTTCAATATGAATATTGACATCCTCTAAGGCCACAGAACCATTCTGATAGACCTTACTAATATTTGTCATTCTCAGCATTTGCCTTCTCCTTTAAATATCACTTATGCAAAAGCTTAAAGGCCTCCTCTGCGTTAAGCATGGCCTTCTCCCTTAATTCTTCCATTTTTTTCTTATTAGCATCCTTGTGGAACAGGGCCTTACGGACACAGTTAATGATATTATCAGCCTGCAGGTCCACAACTCTGCCGGCGCTGATACCATTAACATCCTTCACAAAGCCGTCAATCTTCGGGTCATAGGAAACAGCCACAAAGGGCACATCCATGACCGCAGCAAAAATCAAAGCGTGCAGCCTCATACCAATTAAAAGATTAAAATTGCCGATCAGGGACAAAAACTGCTCCGTATCGCAGTCAGCAGCTAGTACAGTGCTTTCTACCTTGTTGACCATCATCTGCTGCACACGGCGGCAAGCCTCCACATCCAGGGGATATTGCAAAGGCAGCAGCACGATATGAGCATTGCGGTCATCAATCAGCCTATCTGCAGCCTTGGCAATCTCTAGCAGATAGCTGTCATCCTCGCGCCATTTACGCACAGCAATAGCGATAAGCATTCTGCCCTGTGGCACATAAAATTCATCCAGCAGCTTGCGGCCAAAATCCTTGGGCTCCTGCGGCAGGGTCATGACAGCATCAGCAGTTAAATACACCTTGTTTTCAGGCACACCGATACGGCGCAGCTCGTACAAGGAATCCTTGTCGCGCACAGTAATTATATCCACATAGCTGCACACATACTTAGTCAGCTTTCTCAAAAAGCTGGATTTTATAGGACCAATTCCCTGAGCAAAGAGCATGACCTCTTTACCCAGCAGCTTACCCATGGTCAAAATGGACAGATAGTAGAGCAGGCTTCTTTTACTGGTGACATCCTGCAAGAGGCTGCCGCCACCACTGATTAACAGCTGAGCCTTGCTCATAGCCGAAAAAATAGCTAGCGGGCTAAATCTATGAATGGAGCTTACCTTATGTAATTTTTGCGTAGCCTCCGGATTACCGGAGATTACCGTTATTTTTAAAGACTGGTCCTTGCTGTGCAGAGCCTTGATAATGGCCGCCAGCATAGCCTCATCTCCGGCATTGGCAAAGCCATAATAGCCAGAAATTACAACATTTCTCATTGATTAAGGTATCTCCTTTTAAATTCCTGTACGAAAGGCAGTATCGCCGTTAACAGCACTACGCCAACTACACCAAAAATAATACCAACAGCGTAACCATCCAAGGCACGCACAAAGCTCATCACTACAGGGGTACGCATATGGCAGAAGGTTTGCACCAGGCTCCCCTGTCCAATAACAGCAGCGCATACTAAGGCGAACTGCCACAGTCTGGGAGCGCAGCGATATGCAGCCATGACTGCCAAAAAGAAAGCAGGATGACCAATCATAAATTCCTTCTCGCGAGGACGAGCATACATCACATCCTCTAAGAAGGCACGCATTTTCAATTCAATGGCAGGTACAGGAATTCCCCCTGTATGACCACTCCGTCCCACAAAATAGAAGACAACAAATAAAATGACAAACAATACTGCCACGTGCTTAAAGCTCAGGCTCGTATCTGCCAGCTTATTCAGAGCGGAAATAGGGTTGTGCAGCTTGCTTGTGAGCTGCTCTAAAATCTTATACCTGTGCATATAAAGCACAGCTGCCAGCACAATCGGCATCAGGAAGGTTAGCTTTACACCTCGATAAATATCTATCTCCAGCATAAAACGCGTATCCGTCAAAATACCAGAAAGGAAGGCTGCTCCCACTAAGGACAGAGCAATAGCCAGGGCTAGCTGCCACAGAGCACGGAAAATAATTTTGCCCAAGCTGTTATTGCTTTCCTTGTTCTTGTCCCAAATATCAAAGATAACATTCATGGATAAAACAGGGAAAATGCAGGCAGAAGCAAAGGCCAGCATTTGTCTTGTTAAAAGACCACGCCCCAGCATAATGAGCCCGCAGGCACCAGCTGTCAGCACAGCCCAGAGCATGAGCTGACGAGTATTGCTCAAACCACTGAACAATAAAGAAAGATACAGCACCACACCAGCAATGATAGCAGCTGCAACCGGCAACAGGGAAAGCTTGCTGGGAAAGTAGGGTGCATATTGCTCAGACCTATTGTCCGCAAAAACTCCTGCCTGAGCAAATTCATAGCCACGCGCGCTGACATTATCACGAATCTTGCTTACATATTCCAGATTCAGGGTCATTAAATCCTTGCCGTCACGCGGCAGGAAGAAGGGGCGCAAATAGTTTACTCTGATATTGCGCTCTTCATCCGTAATTGCCCAACGGCGCAGAGCAGTCGCAACAGAAATCTTTTTTTGCTCCAGCTCTTCAATAATATAAGAGCGGGAGGCATTGTAATTATTAAACTCAGACAGCTCCACCAGGCCGGCAATGCTCGCAAAGCGCAGCTGGGTATAATGCTCCATCATAACTAAATTCATGTTATGCTCCTGAAGCTTTTTGCCCATATATTCCAGCTTGTTTGGATAGCCCACAACCTCTTTGCCGCAGGGCATATAGGCATGAACCCTCACGCCACTTTCAGTTATCCGCTTAAAAACAGCATCAATCTGCGCTTCCGTAACGCCAACATAGTTTTGCGGGCGTACAATTACATTGAAGCCTGCGGCAGCAACACGGCGAATATCAGCTTTGGGCAGACCTAAGGGAGCCTGCAGCAGTCCAAACGGCTCATCATAGCGATATTCAGGAATAACAGCAGTGCTGCCTAGAACCATGGCTACACGCCTAGGTTGCTCAGCGATAATTCTAACTCGTCTCTCTCCATAACGGAGACGCAAATCCTCAAGAACATCACTAAAGGTTTCCTTGTCTTCCTTTTCTGCTATGTAAGCAGCGTTTGTCTGCAGTAAATTTTGCTCTAAAACAGGGGCAAAAACACCGCCATTACCACCCAGGGCCACGTGCTCACGCAGTTTATCCTCTGTAGCCACATCAATAACCCCATATTTAGAGAGGCGGTTCAGGTTCGTATCAAACAGCATGAGCGTATTAATACCAGCAGCCTTAAACTTCTCTAGCACAACAGCCTCAGGAACCACCTCCAAGGCAGCCAAACGCCTTAGATTTTCGTATTCCATGGCCATTTCTACAGTGTTATTCTTCTGTTCAATTGTATGGCGAGTCCAGTTGAGCCACAAGGCACACACCAGCCCCACCACAATCACGGCTAACAGCACCGGATTATAACGGCTTTTCATAAACTTTTACCCTCGTACTAAATCAGATTTTTCTTTGTTGGCTACGCAGATAAGCCTCAATGAAGGGCATTAAGCCACCATCCATGACAGCATCTACATTGCCTGTTTCATAACCAGAGCGCACATCCTTAACCAGCTTATAGGGCTGGAATACATAGGAACGAATTTGGCTGCCCCATTCAATGTCCTTGTAATCACCAGCTAAATCGCTGATAACTGCATCCTGCTTAGCCTTTTCAAATTCGTAAAGCTTAGCGCGCAGCATTTGCAGACATTTTTCACGGTTTTGGATTTGGGAACGCTCCTGCTGGCATTGTACCACGATACCAGTCGGCTCATGTGTCATGCGCACTGCAGAGGAGGTCTTGTTAACGTGCTGTCCACCAGCGCCGCTAGCGCGATAGGTGTCAACACGCACCTCATCCATATTCAGATTAACCTCGACGCTATCATCCAGCTCTGGCATGACATCAACACCACAGAAGGAGGTATGACGGCGAGCATTGGCATCAAAGGGAGAAATACGCACCAGACGGTGTACTCCCTTTTCAGATTTCATGAAGCCGTAGGCATTGCGGCCATTAATTTGGATAGTCGCAGATTTTACACCAGCCTCATCACCAGCCAGGTAATCCAAAAGCTCCAGTTCAAAGCCATTTTTCTCGGCAAAGCGTGTGAACATACGCAGCAGCATACTGGTCCAATCCTGAGCCTCAGTACCGCCTGCACCCGCATGGAGAGTTAAAATAGCATTGTTAGCATCATATTCACCGCTTAAAAGCAGGCCCAGCTCCAAGTGCTCTAGCTCCTCGCGACAGCTAGATAGAAGCTCATCCATCTCAGGAATCAAACTTTCATCGTCCTCTTCAGCTGCCATTTCCTGCAGCGCCTCCAAATCGTCAACGCTCACAGTCAGCTTATGGAAGCCTTCCACCTCAATTTTCAGGGAATCTACATCCTTAGCAATCTTATTAGCCTTCTCAGGGTCATCCCAGAAGGTGGGATCGCTCATTTTATGCTCTAGCTCAGCAATGCGGTCTTCTTTGCCAGCGATGTCAAAGAGACCCCCTCATTTCCTCTAATTTTGCTTGTAATTGGGCAATTGCCGGCTTGTATTCATCAATTAACAAAATTCTTCACGACCTTTCATAGTAAGATTTTAAGTAAAATATGGGGTAAGCTTTTAC
>JAEDNJ010000071.1 GCA_016302525.1 Phascolarctobacterium sp.
TTCACACTTTTGTAGGATACTTCCCATCAAAGCAGGCCCTGCATAAAGGCAGCTTATCTGTCATCTTGCTCAAGTCCTCCAAGCGCATAAAGCCTAGGCTGTCTGCCCCAATTTGCTCGCAGATTTCAGCAACGCTCATCTTCGGAGCAATGAGCTCTTCCTCGCTGGGCACATCCGTGCCATAGTAGCAGGGGTGCATGAAGGGCGGAGCGCACACCCTTACATGAACCTCAAGTGCTCCTGCCTTGCGCAGCATGGTGATTAAATTAGCCATCGTCGTGCCCCGTACAATGGAATCATCAATGAGCACCAAGCGCTTGCCCTTAACAGCATCCTCTAACACATTCAGCTTCATGTGCACAGCAGAAACTCTTTCTGCCTGCGTGGGCTTAATAAAGGTTCTGCCAATGTAGCCATTTTTCTGGAACACCTGAATATAGGGAATACCTGATTGGAAAGCATAGCCAGCTGCAGCCGTAATACCCGATTCAGGCACGCCAGCCACCGCATCGGCCTCTACAGGATAGGCCAGAGCCAGGGCCTGACCACCCTTATAACGAGCCTTATGAATACTTATGCCGTCCAGCTTAGAATCTAGGCGAGCAAAATAAATATATTCAAAGATACAATGAGCCTGCTGCTCCTGACACATATTGGTGTTAGAACGAATGCCCTCCTGCGAAATAGTAATTATCTCACCGGGACGAACATCACGAATGAAGTCTGCATTAATAGCGCTAAAGGCACAGCTTTCGCTAGCTACAACCCAGCCTGTTTTGGTTTTACCTAGGCACAAGGGCTTTAAGCCCAAAGGATCACGCGCCACAACCAGCTTACGCGGGCTCATGATTACCAGAGCATAGCCACCTACAAGATAGCTTGCCGCCCTTTCCACAGCCTCCTCTACAGAGCCAGTCTTAGCCCGCATTTTGGCAATCAGCGAAAGGATAACCTCAGAATCAGTTGTCGCCCTAAAGGTGAGTCCCTCCTCCTCTAGCTGCTGTTTAATTTCCTGGCTGTTGACAATGTTGCCGTTGTGCACCAAGGCCAGCGTACCTTTGAGGTAATAGCAGGCCAGAGGCTGTGCGTTTTCCAGAGAGCTGTCCCCCGTTGTCGAATAGCGCACATGGCCAATGCCCACATTACCCTGCAGCTTAGCCAGAATTTCCTTGTCAAAAACCTCTGTCACCAGGCCCATATCCTTGTGCAGCATAAACTCCTGCTTCGGGGAGCTCATATCACAGACAGCAATACCAGCGGCCTCTTGACCACGGTGCTGCAGGCTCAGCAGCCCGTAATATATCTCTTGGGCTACCTGCTTATTACTCTCATCCCAAATACCAAAGACACCACATTCCTCATGCAGCTTCTCGGCTGTAAATAGTTTTTCCCTCATTTGTTCCCTCATTTGTCTATCCCTATAACTATTCAAGGCTCTCTTGGTTGATAACGCCGATTCTTGGAACGCTAGCCTCCAAAACATCCAGCACAATGCGCACCGTATCCAAGGAAGTAAAGGTTGTTACCCCGTTTTGCACAGCACAGCGCCTGATAGCAATGCCATCCTCATTGTGTACGCCAGACATAATGGCTCTTGTATTGATAATGTAGCTAACATAGCCAGACCGGATAGCATCTAAAATCTCTTCACTGCCATCGCTCAGCTTAGCCCTTACTCTCGTTCTAATGCCACGCTCACGCAGATAATTAGCTGTGCCTATGGTAGCCTCAATATTAAAGCCCAAATCATAGAAGCGCTTCACCATCGGATAAGCCTCTGCCTTATCCTCATCAGCAAGAGTAACCAGAACCGTACCATATTCCTTCATCTTAATACCGGAGGCCTGCAAAGCCTTGTACAAAGCTCTGTGCAGAGAACGGTCATAGCCAATAGCCTCGCCTGTAGATTTCATTTCAGGAGAAAGATAGGTATCCATGCCCGTGAGCTTTTCAAAGGAGAAGGCCGGGGTCTTGACATACCACCAGCTACGCTCTGGCAGAATCATTTCAGTAATACCCTGCTCTCTTAAGGATTGACCCAGCATAACCTTGGTCGCAATCTTAACCAGCTTGGTATCTGTAGACTTAGACAGGAAGGGCACGCTACGAGATGCACGCGGATTTACTTCTATAATATAGACATTATCATCCTTATCTACTATAAATTGGATATTAAAGAGACCTACAATGCCAATGGCAAGGCCCAGCTTCTTGGTGTATTCGGCAATGGTGTCCTTAACCTTAGCAGAGATGGAGAAGGGCGGATAAACACTGGTGCTATCACCAGAGTGCACGCCAGTTCTTTCAACCAGCTCCATAATGCCGGGCAGGAAGACATCCTTGCCATCACAGATAGCATCAATTTCTACCTCACGGCCAACAAGATATTTATCAATCAATACGGGCTTATCCTCGTCAATTTCTACGGCGTTCTTTAAATAGTGGCGCAGCATTTCTTCGTTAGCCACAATTTCCATAGCACGGCCACCCAAAACGAAGCTGGGGCGTACCAAAACAGGATAGCCAATTTCCTTAGCAGCCAAAACACCCTTTTCAATATCGGTTACTGCCTGTCCCTTAGGATTAGGAATGTTTTGCTCGTGGATAACAGCTGCAAAGGCATCTCTATCCTCAGCCTTGTCAATGGCAGCAGCATCTGTGCCGATAATTTTTACACCTCGTGCAGTTAAAGGAGCAGCCAGGTTAACAGCAGTTTGACCACCTAAGGTTGCAATGACACCCACAGGCTTTTCCAGATGGACGATATTCATAACATCCTCTACTGTCAGAGGCTCAAAATACAGCTTGTCAGCAGTAGTATAATCTGTAGAAACAGTTTCCGGGTTATTGTTGATAACAATAGCCTCGTAGCCCATCTCCTGAATAGCATGGACAGCGTGCACGGTAGAATAGTCGAACTCTACGCCCTGACCAATGCGGATAGGACCAGAGCCTAGTACGATAATCTTTTTCTTATCCGTCACCACAGATTCGTTTTGCTCAGCATAGGTAGAATAGAAATAAGGAATGTAGCTGTCAAACTCGCTAGCACAGCTATCAATCATCTTGTAAACGGGGAAGATATTCTTCTCGCAGCGCTTAGCGTAAACCTCATCCTCCTCTGTTTTCCACAGCTCAGCAATATAAGCATCAGAGAAGCCCATCTTCTTTGCCTTAAGCAACAGCTCCTCAGAATTAGGGTTAGCCTCCATTTCCTTTTCAAAATCAACAATCTTCTTGATTTTTTCCAGGAAGAACATATCAATTTGCGTAATATCGCAAATTTGCGTATAGTCTACGCCCAGCCACATGAGCTGAGAAATTGCATAAATACGGTCATCCGTGCCCTCTTTAACATAGTTCAGCAGGTCCTCTACACTCATATTAGAGGAGTCGAACTTAGCCATATGCAGATGGCTCTTGCCCTCCTCCAATGAACGAATAGCCTTTAAAAGGCTTTCCTCAAAGGTACGGCCTACGCTCATAACCTCGCCCGTAGCCTTCATCTGCGTGGAGAGGGTATTCATAGCTGCCGGGAATTTATCGAAGGGGAAACGCGGCATCTTGGTAACAACATAGTCCAGAGCCGGCTCAAAGCAGGCAGGCGTGTTAGCAAGCGCAATTTCGTGCAGATTCATGCCCACAGCTATTTTTGCAGATACCCTGGCAATCGGATAGCCGCTGGCCTTAGAGGCTAAGGCAGAGGAACGCGATACACGAGGATTAACCTCAATTACATAGTAACGGAAAGAGTTGGGATCAAGAGCAAATTGAACATTGCAACCACCCTTTACGTCCAGAGCGCGAATTATTTTGAGAGCGCTGTCTCTCAGCATATGGTACTCTTTATTCGTCAGAGTTTGGCTGGGAGCCACAACGATAGAGTCGCCTGTATGAATACCTACAGGGTCCAGATTTTCCATGTTGCAGACGGTAATAGCAGTGTCGTTAGCATCACGGATAACCTCATATTCTATTTCCTTGTAGCCCTTAATGCTTTTTTCTACGAGCACCTGATGAACAGGCGAAAGGGCCAGAGCGTTCTTCATCATCTCTGCCATTTCCTCAGGGTTGTTGGCAAAGCCGCCACCTGTACCACCCAAGGTGAAGGCAGGGCGCAAAATTACAGGATAGCCGATATCCTCAGCAGCCTTTAGACCCTCTTCAATAGAATAGGTAATCTCAGAGGGTACAACAGGCTCGCCAATCTTTAGGCACAGCTCCTTAAACAGCTCTCTATCCTCGGCAGTTTCAATACTCTTCGCATCTGTGCCTAAAAGCTCAATTTCGCACTCCTTGAGCACGCCCTTTTTTGCCAGCTCCATAGCCAGGTTCAAGCCAGTTTGACCGCCAATGCCAGGAACGATGGCATCGGGGCGCTCATGACGACAAATGCGGGCTAAATATTCTATAGTCAAGGGCTCCATGTAAACCTTATCAGCAATCGTAGTATCAGTCATAATGGTAGCCGGATTAGAGTTGGCCAGAATAACCTCGTAGCCCTCTTCCTTCAGCGCTAAGCAGGCCTGGGTGCCAGCATAGTCAAATTCAGCGGCCTGACCAATGACAATAGGGCCTGAGCCGATGACAAGTATTTTTTTCAAATCAGTTCTTTTTGGCATCTTCCTCGGCCTCCTTAATATAATTTATAAACTGTTGGAACAAATATTTACTATCCTGCGGGCCAGGTGCACTTTCAGGATGATATTGGACACTAAAAATTCTCTCTGTGGGGCAGCTCATACCCTCAACGGTGTTATCTAAAAGATTGGTGTGTGTCACTACGAGACCAGTGCCAGCAAGGGTTGCCTCATCAACAGCATAGCTGTGATTTTGCGAGGTAATCTCAATCTTGCCTGTGGTATGGTTCATAACAGGATGGTTGCCACCTCTGTGACCAAATTTTAATTTGTAGGTCTTAGCGCCATAGGCCAGGGAAATAATCTGATGACCTAGACAGATACCAAAGATAGGATATTTACCCTTAAGCTTTTTCACAGTTTCTATTACGGGCACCACATCCGTTGGGTCGCCAGGGCCATTGGAAAGAAAGATTCCGTCTGGCTTCATAAATTCAATTTCCTCAGCAGGAGTATCATAGGGCACAATGACAACATTGCAGCCAAATTGATTCAGGCAGCGAATAATGTTGAGCTTCACGCCACAGTCAATGGCTACTACATTATACTTATGGTCTGCTGTTCTAGAATACCAACGCTTTTTGCAGCTGACACGGGAAACCTGGTCATGCGGTACAGGCGTATTCTTGATAATTTCCAAGCCCTCCTCTACCGTAGTAGAAATATCTGTCAGCAGCGCTCTTTGGCTGCCCTTGTCGCGAATCCAGCGCGTTAATTGTCTGGTATCTACATCGGTAATACCGGGAATATGGTTTTCCTCCAGCACCTCTGATAAAGTTTTAGTATAGCGGAAGTTAGAAGGGAAATCATTGTAATCATGGACAATCATAGCACCCAGGCTAGGATTTTTACATTCGTAATCATCATCCGTCATGCCATAGTTGCCAATTAAGGGATAGGTCATAACCACTGCCTGATCAGTATAGGAAGGGTCTGACACTATTTCCTGATAGCCTACCATGGAGGTATTAAAGACCAGCTCACACACACGGTCTTCCTCCGCGCCAAAGCCAATACCAGTATAAACATTGCCATCTTCAAGTATCAGCTTACGATTATGCTGTTTCATTATTTTCCTCTTTTCTTAATCTTTTTTTGCACACCAAAGCCCCAACTCCGATTTCTCAAAGTCAGGGCTATAGTTCATTATTTATTGTTTAAATATTTATGAACTGCCGCAGCAGCGCCACGACCTTCTGCTATGCCCCAAACCACCAAGCTTTGACCACGACGAGCATCACCTGCTGCAAAGACACCAGGGATAGAGGTCATATAGGTTTTGTCATCAGCATCAATATTGTTGCGTGCGGTAGCATTGAACTTAAATTCCTCGAACAGGCTCTTTTCCGTGCCCACAAAGCCCATAGCCAAAATTACCAGCTGTGCAGGAACAACGCGTTCTGTGCCAGGAATATCCTCAGGGCCATGGCCCTTCCACTCATTTTGACACAGGCGCAGAGCACCTACGTGCTTACCAGTTGCATCTGCTAAGAGCTCCTTGCTGGTAACGCAGAACTCACGCGGGTCAGCCTTGAAAACCTCCAAGGCTTCCTCTTGGCCGTAGTCTGTCTTGAAGACACGCGGAAACTCCGGCCAGGGATTCTTCTCTGTGCGCGTGCGCGGCAGACAGGGATTAATCTCTAGCTGCATAACACTCTTGCAGCCTTGACGAATAGCTGTAGCCATGCAGTCGTTGCCGGTATCGCCGCCGCCAATGATAACTACATCCTTATCCTTAGCGTTAAGGCTGGCAATAACCTCTTTATTATTCAAGAAGGCTTTTGTAGCAGCGGTGAGATACTCCTTAGCGAAGTATACACCCTCTAAATTGCGACCTGCAACAGGCAAATCACGGGCAACAGGACTGCCAGTGCACACAACAATAGCATCATATTCCTTACGCAGGGTTTCGGAAGAAATTTTGTGGCCAACCTCACAGTTGCACTTAAAGACAATACCAGCTTCCTCTAAAAGCTGAATACGGCGAGCCAGCACCTTTTTGTCCAGCTTCATATTGGGAATACCATACATCAAAAGACCGCCGGGCTTATTGTCGCGCTCAAAAACAGTAACATTGTAGCCCTTCTTGTTGAGCTGGTCAGCGCAAGCTAAGCCAGCAGGACCAGAGCCAATTACGGCAACCTTCTTGTCCAGGCGCTTAGCAGGAATGTTAGGCTTAACATAGCCCTTAGCAAAGGCGTTCTCAATAATGTATTGCTCTATATTGCGAATGGTTACAGGAGCAGTTACCACACCTGCACAGCAAGCACCCTCACAGGGAGCAGGGCAAACATGGGAGGTAAACTCTGGAAAGTTATTAGTCTTATTTAAACGGGCATAGGCAAACTCGTCTAAGCCACGATAAATACAATCATTAAATTCAGGCATCAGGTTATGCAGAGGACAGCCAGACACCATATTGTTCAGCATAATGCCGCTATGACAGAAGGGAATACTGCAATCCATACAGCGAGCAGCCTGCTGCTGCAAAGCCTCCTTATGAGGAAGGCTGCTGGTTTTAATCTCCTGCCAATCTTGAATACGCTCTTCTACAGGACGCAGGGTTAACTCCTTGCGTTCATAATCCATAAAGCCAGTGGGCTTACCCATTATGCCTTCACCTCCTCAAATACGCGCAGGGTAGCATCATATTCGCTCATGCCCTGCTGACGATACTCAGACAATAAGGAAATAACCTTTTTGTAGTCCTTGGGAATAACCTTCACAAACTTGCCTTGGTAAGCACCCCAGTTTGCCAGGATGTCCTTAGCAATCGCGCTGCCAGTGTAATCAGCATGATTCTTAACCAGCTTCTTCACAGTGATAATATCGCTTTGAATTTCCAGAGGCTCCAGCAAAACAATTTCCTTATTACAATAGGAGTCAAAGTCATGATCTAAATCTAAAACATAGGCAATACCGCCAGACATACCTGCAGCAAAGTTACGGCCAGTCTTGCCCAAAATTACTACGGTGCCACCGGTCATGTATTCGCAGCCATTATCGCCCACGCCCTCGACAACGGCGTTCACACCAGAGTTACGGATACAGAAGCGTTCGCCGGCAATACCGTTAAT
>JAEDNJ010000072.1 GCA_016302525.1 Phascolarctobacterium sp.
TGTAGAATTTGCGAATGGGATTGTTGTATTCCTTAAGCTCCTTTTCTAAATGCAGAGCATCTAGGGCCAGACCGCCAGCAATGGCCAGCACCAGCCCCAGGACAACATAGGCTATCGCAAAGCTGCTGCCAAAAAAGGACATGAGCATGAGCATAGAGGCCACATCCACCATGGGCGAGGAAATGAGAAAGGCAAAGGTTGTGCCCAGCGGCAGGCCCGCCCTCGTAAAGCCAATAAAGATAGGTATGCTCGAACAGGAGCAAAAGGGTGTTACCGTTCCCAGCAGGGCAGCGGCCACAGCACCCTGCAGACCACTAACCCCTGTCAGGAGGCGTTTTGTTTTTTCTGGCGGGAAATAGGATTGGATATAGGTAATAAGAAAAATCAGCACCACTAGGAGAATCGTAATTTTGATGGTGTCGTACAAGAAAAAGTGGACACTGCCCCACACAGGTGAGCTCATATCTGCTCCTAGAGTACCCTGTAAAAAGGACCATACCAGCTCGCTGAGCCAGCGCATACCTAAAACTTCCTTCATTATGAAATCAAACATTGTCTTTCCTCCATCTATAAATGTAAATACATAGATATATTAAATGCAAGCAAGGCTTTAGAGCCTTATTTTAGCCCAGATAGCTGTCTAAGCTGGCCTTGAGGCTGAGCTTAGCCTGAGCATTGAGGGTATAGTGCATCCACTTGCCCTCCTTGCGATAGTCCACCAGCCCTGCATCCACGAGAATTTTCATGTGGTGCGACAGGGTAGACTGGGCAATGTGCAGCTCATCTAAGAGAACACAGGCGCATTTTTCGCCCTGCTGCAGCAGCTCTAAAATTTGCAGCCTGTTTTCATCTGCCAGAGCCTTAAACCTTTTTACATCCTCTCTATATGCGGACATTGCTCTAGAGCCGCTTTTGCCCTTAGTCATGTCATTTGCTTTATAGTCAGTCTTAGCAGCAATATTATAAGTCATTTTCTTCACCTCTGGGCTTATTATAATCGATATATCTATATATGTCAATATGTAGATATAGAGAACCCTGTAAAAATACGGTAAAACATGAGCTCAACAGCTTGATTATTTTCGCCGCTAGTAGCATAATATAGCTGAACAACAAAGGAGGTAAAACAATGCTAGATTTGAATGAAGAAATGCTAGAAAAGTTGCGCAATAAGCAAGGCTATATTAGTGATATGGATGGTGTCATCTATCACGGCAACAGTATCCTGCCGGGCGTAAAGGAATTCGTCGATTGGTTATATAAGGAGGATAAGCCCTTCCTCTTCCTTACTAACTCCAGTGAACGCAGCCCTCGTGAGCTCAGGCAAAAGCTGGCGCGCATGGGTCTTGATGTGGACGAGAGCCACTTCTATACCAGCGCTTTAGCTACGGCAAAATTCCTGCAGGAGCAGGCACCTGGCTGCAGTGCCTATGTCATTGGCGCTCCCGGTCTCGTAAACGCTCTTTATGATGTGGGCATTACTATGAATGATGTTAACCCCGATTATGTCGTAGTGGGCGAAACAGATTCCTACAACTATAATATGATTATCAAGGCTGTTCAGCTTATAAATAAAGGAGCTCGCCTTGTGGGTACTAATCCCGATATGACTGCCCCCTCGGACATAGGCATTATCCCTGCCTGTCAGGCGCTCATCTCGCCTATTTCCCTGGCTACTGGCAAGTCTCCCTATTTCGTGGGCAAGCCTAATCCTCTTATGATGCGTACAGGCTTAAAGCTGCTTGATGTCCATTCTGCTGATGCAGCCATGATTGGCGACAGAATGGACACGGATATCGTTGCTGGTATGGAAAGCGGTCTAATGACGGCCCTCGTACTGAGCGGTGTCTCTACTCTGGAAAATATCAAGGTCTTTTCCTATAGGCCCTCTATTATCCTTAACGGCGTTGGCGATATTGCTAGAAAATAGGGCCCCAAAAAATTAAATACGATAACAACAAAAATCCCCTTGGCTGTGTGGCTAGTACAGTCAAGGGGATTTTTAAGAGAGAAGGCGAGTTGTATTATGAACGCTACAACCCTAATAGATGCTGTCGGTTGTATCAACCTACTGAGGAAATAATACTCTGAATTTATGTCTTTTCGATAAAGCTCGTGTTAAATAAATGTAAAAACAGACATACTTCTTTCTCCTTATGCTTGGCTATGCACTCAGCTTAACAAAGAAGATTTTACATTGTTATAACATTGCCATGATATTGTTTTAACAATAACTTGCTATACTGTAGCTGCACACAAAAATGTTGCTTTGAAAAGGAGAAGAATATTATGAAAAAATCTAAATTGTCCGTATGTGCTTTAGCCGCAGTTTTAGCTTTAACCGTTGCAGTTGCAGGCTGTGGCGGCGATAAGAAAAAGGATGAAGCAAAAAACACTGGTAAAAAGGTTCAAATCGAATATTGGCATGTTGCCGCTGAAAGCTTTGGCGGTGCCACTGTTAAAGAATTAGTTGCAGACTTCAATAAAAAGAATCCTAACATTGAGGTTGTTGCAAAATATAACCCGGATATGTATAAGGGCTTGACACAAAACCTGCAGGCAGCTATGGCCTCTGGCAAGAATCCGGATGTAGTGCAGATGGGCTACTCCTTCCTGAATTATGCAGCTGAAAACTTTAAATACACCGACCTAAACGAAGCCTTTAAAAACGCTGGTGATGCCAACTTTATGAAGGATAATTTCCTGCCCAATGTTCTGGAGCTAGCGCGTACCGAGGATGGCAAGCAGGTTGGTCTACCCTATTCTGTCAGCGTGCCTGTACTCTATATCAATCCTGAGCTGTTTAAGCAAGCAGGCTTAGACCCCAATACCCCTCCTAAGACCTGGGCTGAGGTTGAGGCAGCTTCTAGAGCAATTAAAAACAAAACTGGTAACATGGGCTTCTTTATGCAGGAATATGCTGATAACTGGGCTCAACAGGGCTTAATTGAATCTAATGGCGGCACCATGCTGAAAAAGATTAACGGCAAAACCTTAGCTGGCTTTGACAGCCCCGAGGCAGCCGAAGCTTACCAATTGTTAGCCAATATGGTTAAAGAGGGTCATGGACTGCATGCTACCAACGAGGAAGGCTTCCAAGCCTACATATCTGGTAAGCTGGGCATGGTTTGTACTACAATCGGCAAGCGTGCTAACTTTGAAAAATCCTGTAAGTTTAATGTTAAGGCTGGTGCCTTCCCCACTTTCGGTGACAAGCCTATGAAGGTTCCTGCAGGCGGCAACTTCATCATGTGCTTCTCTAAGGATGCAGAAAAGCAAAAGGCTGCTATCGAATTTATAAAGTATCTGGAATCCCCGGCTTCCTTAGCTAAATGGTCCACTGGCACCGGCTACCTGCCACCTCGTAAGGGCGTTGCTGAAGATCCTAACGGCTTTAAGAAAATCGTTGACGAAAATCCTAATATTCAAATGGCTCTCAAGATGATGCCTAATGCAACCAAATGGGCAAGCTTCCCTGGGGCTAATGGTCTGCAGGCTGAGCAAATGCTCATCGATGTTCGTGACATTATTCTGAGCGGCAAGATGTCTGCTAAAGACGCTCTGCATCAGACCGCAGAAAAAATCAACAAGATTTTATAATTAAAGTCTAGTAAATAATGCCGCTCCATGCGGCATTATTTGTATTTTAGCAAAAGGGGACTCTTATGAGAAATAAACCACATGAGGCTATATTGTATCTGCTTCCCGCAACTGTAATTTTTATTGTTTTTTATTATTGGCCTCTTCTACAAAATTTTTACCTAAGCTTCTTCTCCTGGAACATGGTTTCTCCTAACATGAAGCCTGTAGGTCTCGACAACTACATTACTATTTTTACCAGTGCGGAGATGGTAAAAATACTCTTTAACACCTTCCTGTTTGTATTTATTCTCTTGATTTTCAACTTTGTCTTACCCTATCTTTATTCCTTTGTTTTAGGACATTTAGTACAGCGAGGTCTATCCTTCTATCGTTCTACACTCTTTGCTCCTTCAACCTTAGCAATGGCCGTTGCCAGTATCCTCTTTCTTTGGATTTACAACCCTCTGGCCGGCCCTATTAATATTGTTTTAAACTATTTCGGTACAGAATCTCCTCGTTGGTTTAAGGAGGATTATCTGGTAATTTTTGCCATCTGTACCATCATAGGTTGGAAGGTCTTTGGCTATAACCTCATTGTTATGCTGGCAGCCATGGTTTCCGTTCCTAAGGAAATGATTGAAGCAGCTCGTTTAGAAAATGCTTCTAATTGGGTTATTTTCAAAAAAATAATCCTGCCTATGACCTCATCTACAGCCCTTTATGTCTTTACGATAACTGTTGTCTTCGGCTTGCAATATGTGCTTGTACCTGTAAATATGCTGACCCAGGGTGGTCCTGATCAGGGAAGCTCTAACCTAGTGTACATTATTTACCAATACGCCTTTACCTTCTTTAAGACTGGCTCCTCGGCAGCTTATGCTGTAGTAACAATGGTTATTTATTTCATTTTCCTCTATATAAAATATAAGTATCTGGACAAGAAGGTGTACTATGAAAACTAGATGGCAAGACGAACTCCCTTGGCACATACTACTCGGCTTAGCCGTTTTTATTATGCTTTGGCCAATCATTTTTATGATTTCCACCTCCTTCAAGGACCTTAATCAGGTTTTTGAATCAACCCTTAATCCCTTACCCTTCCCGCCTACACTTGATAATTATAATCTTGTCTTGCAGGATTTTCCCATCTTTACCTATATCTGGAACACCTTTTTTATCGCAATTATTGTCACTATCAGCAAAATTATGACCAGCATTTTTGCAGCCTTTGCCTTTGTTTACTATAGCTTTAAGGGCAAGGAGTTCATTTTCAACAGCATGCTGTTAACTTTTTTTATTCCTGTTACGGTCTTGATTATGCCAAACTATCTCTTGGTTGCTAATTTAGGTCTCTTAAATACTCCCTGGGGTGTAATCCTTCCTGGACTGGTAGACGGTATGGGCGTCTTCCTCATGCGCCAAACTATGCGTGGTGTACCCAAGGCCTTGCTTGAGGCTGCTATCCTCGATGGTGCCAAACCTCACCAAGTTCTTTTTAAGGTTGTCTTACCCTTAATTAAACCCACTGCCTTTGCCATTTCCATTCTGTTCTTCATTAATTCTTGGAATGAATATTTCTGGCCTTTGCTGGTTTTACAAGACAAAGATAACCTGACTCTTCCTTTAGCACTGCAAATGTTTATTAGTGCTGAGGGCGGCAGTGAGTGGGGTGTTGCCATGGCTGTAGCTACGCTTACCAGCTTGCCACCCTTACTGCTCTATATCTTCTGTCAAAGATTTATTATCAATACCTTTATGCAAGCTGGTGTGAAAGGATAAACAAATATGGAACAAGAATATAGTATTGTTTTTAAACACGCTAAAAAAGCCTTCGGGAAAACAGTCGTTATCGAGGATTTGAATCTGGAAATAAAAAAAGGAGAAAGACTAATCCTCTTAGGACCCTCTGGCTGTGGCAAAACTACTACTCTGCGAATGATTGCCGGCTTTGAGGACATTTCTGGCGGCGAGCTTTATATGGGAGATAAGCTAGTAAATAATCTTCCTCCTGGAGAGCGTAATATCGCTATGGTTTTCCAATCTTACGCCCTCTTTCCTCACTTAACAGTCTGGGATAACATTACCTTTGGCCTTCAGCTACAGAAGCTTCCTAAGGAAGAAATTGCCGCTCGCACCCAGCAAGCCTTAGAAATATTGCACCTGACTGGCTACGAAAACAAGAAAACGCATGAGCTAAGCGGTGGACAAAAGCAACGCGTGGCTCTAGCAAGAGCAATCGTAAAGCATTCGCCTTACTTCCTTTTAGATGAGCCCCTGTCAAATCTTGATGCTCAATTACGCCAGAAGGCTCGCACAGAATTAGTTAAGCTACACGAAATGTTTAAGCCGACTATGATTTATGTAACTCATGACCAGATTGAGGCCATGACCGTGGCTAATCGTATTGCTATCATGAACCAGGGTATTATTCAACAAATTGATACACCCCATAATGTTTATCACCATCCAGCAAATACCTTTGTTGCCACCTTTATCGGTTCTCCGGCAATGAATATAATGCACGCTACCTATACTAATGGTATAATTACTATAGGAAAGAATCTCATTCCTGTTCCTAAGGCTCAGCAGACTCTTATTGGCGACCGCTCAAAGGTTCTTGTAGGCTTGCGTCCTGAGGCTATGCAGCCCAATTTTACTGGTGGCCAAATCACTGGCAAGGTCGAATTTGTCGAAAACACGGGCAACCTCAAAACAATCAGTCTGCGCCTTGGCAACGACGATTTAGTATTTTTACAATCAAGTCATGCACAACAGCCCTTGGAAAATATTACCGGTGTTGACTTTGATTGGCATGATATTTGCCTATTTGATGCAGCTTCTGGCAACAATCTTGAGAGGATGGTTTAACATGAACATTGCTATCAGTGATTTATTATTCCCTGGTTTTACAAAATTTGCTTTGCGCCAGCTTAATCCTAAGTATGGTATTGAGTTTTTCTATGAATTCGGTAAGGATTACTATTGGAATGAGGAGCTAAGAGCCTGGGGTGAGCGTGAGCTTTCTATCCACGGTCCCTGTGTTGCTATCAATCTCGCCGATCCAGAGCAAACAAGCTTCCTGGAAATCTACGCTCAAACCTTTGCCTATGCTAAAATGTGCAAGGCAAAATTTGTGGTGGTGCATACGAATGAAGCCGTTATAGACAATCCAAAGGCAGCAAAGGAGAGAATACTCCAACGCCTTGAGCTCCTATTTAAGCTGGCTGAAAACTACGGCGTACAAATCGTCATTGAAAATGTGGGCTTAATTCCTAAGCAAAACTATCTGTTTACACTTCCAGAATTCCTAGAGCTATTTAAAAGGTTCCCACAAGCAAAGGCTTTACTTGATACTGGTCATGCTCATGTCAACGGCTGGGAGCTGGCTGAGGTTGTACGTAGCCTTGGTGACAAGCTCATAGCCTTTCACCTCCATGATAATGACGGCAACGGCGACCAGCACCTTCCCCTTGGTCAAGGAAACATTGACTGGGCTCCCTTCTTTAAAACTGTCAAAGAATATGCCCCTCACTCCACTCTCGTTTTGGAATATTGCTGCGGCTTCACCAACACCAAGGACTTAGAGGCACATATCGCTGCCCTAAAAGAAAAGTATGCTATCTAAATCAACCCCTTAGGCCCTTCTATTGAAGGGTCTTCTTTTTAAGGGACATATTTTGTCCACTTAGGACAAAAATCGTCATCTGTGTTTCTGTGGTGGAAAGTCTACTCCAAATGCGTAAATGTAACACATTTTAAGCAAAAATTGCGCAAAATCTGTAAAGTGTAAGCAGGAATAAGTATATACTATATAGAATAAATGTAGTACCTTATAATTACACGGAGTGTGCAATTATTATTCTTGCAATGAGGCAGTATAAAAAAGGAGTGTTATTACTATGAAAAAATCTAGTTGGTTACTTGGTGCAGCAGCAGTTTTAGCTTTATCTGTAGCAGTTGCAGGCTGTGGCGGCGGCGAAAAGAAAGCTCCCGAGAAAAAAGCAGGCGGCGTAAGCGGCAACCTGATGGTTTATACCTCTATCTATCCTGACATTATCAACGATATGTGCAAGCCCAATGTTGGCAAGGCTTTCCCCGACATGAAGGTTAACTGGTTCCAAGGCGGCACCGAAAA
>JAEDNJ010000073.1 GCA_016302525.1 Phascolarctobacterium sp.
CAGTAATGTATTGAGCGGACTGATACTAATATGTCGAGGGCTTGACTTTTCAGCGAGTTTGTTGTATAAAGTAGAGAAAATCTTCTGTATAGTTTTCAGGGTGCAAGCCTTGACAAAATAATCCGGTGGTGATGGCTAAGGGGATCCACCTGTTCCCATCCCGAACACAGTAGTTAAGCCCTTAAACGCCGAAAGTACTTGGGGGGCAGCCCCCTGGGAGGATAGGAAATCGCCGGTTAGAAAAACGCATTACGAAAGTAATGCGTTTTTTCTTTATGTCTGTATGTATTTTGAGTTATCTTCTCCAAGTCTGGGTGCACGCTTACGAATAGAGGCGGGTGTTTTGCTCATCTTGATAGCAAAGCCTAGCTGCTTGTATTCGCCAAGCTCTGGGTCTACTATAGTAAGCACCATATCATTAGCCTTTGTCTGTTCTGAATTTAGTGCTTCATCAAAATTCAGGATGGGTGTTACACAGGTATCTAAGCCGTATAAGTAGTCTTGCCACTCATGCATGGTCTTTTGACAGAATTCCTTTTCTAATTCTTCCTTTAGATAAGCATGATTATTAATATCATCAATGAGGTCTACTAAATCTTCACGCTTAAGCGCTTTACAGAGGTTTGTCCAAAACTTTTTCTCTAAGCAGCCAACAGCAAGATAACGATTATCCTTTGTTCGATAGATATTGTAATTGGCATTTTCGCCAGTAAGCCAGTTATTGCCTCGTTGAGCTACAAAGCCACTCCCAAAGAAAAGGCTAGCTGCACCTGGCATAAGGGTCATAGCTACATTATATAGGGAAATATCTATTTCCTGCCCCTGTCCAGTTTTTTCAGCATGGCGTAGGGCAATCATAATTGCCATACCAGCACTAAGGGCTGCATTCATATCAGCCATTAGGACACCAGGTATCGCTGGTTTGCCGCCCTTAGCCTCGCCACTCATAGCGGTAATGCCTGCTAAGCTAACATAGCCAATGTCATGGTCTGCTTGATTTGCTAAGGGGCCTTTGCTGCCGTAGCCACTCAAGGAGCAATAGATGATTTTCGGGTTAACCGAGCTTGCAGCCTCGTAATCTACGCCAAGCTTTTTTAAAACTCCGGGTCTATAGCTTTCCACAACAACATCCGCTGTTTTTACAAGCTCAAGAAAAGTGTTGCGACCTTCCTCAGTTTTTAAATCGATAGTAACGCTGTGCTTGTTTCTATTTAGCTGCAAATGCCAATAACCAAAATCCTTTAAAAAAGGGGGAAACGAGCGTGAATAATCTCCCTTGCCGGGTTCTTCCACCTTGATTACCTCAGCACCGAAATCAGCCAGCAGCATGGTGCAGTACGGACCAGGTAGTAGCCTAGATAAATCTAATACTTTTATTCCTTCTAACGCAAGCATTGTATTGCCTCCTTTATGCTAGACTATTATATTTCTCTAGTGCTTATTCTATCACAATTAGAATGTATTGTCACTGATTTGCATATTGCTATTTAAAAAGGCAACGCTTTGTGCTATAATGTTATAATAATAAGTGTTGCTATTTCGGTTTTGTAATAGAGGAGTTTAAAGATGCGTATTGTAATTGCTGGTGCTGGTAAATTGGGTTACAGTATTGCTCAATTATTGGCGGATGATCAATTTGATGTTGTTGTTATTGAGTCTGACCCTGAGCGCAGAGAAATTGTACAAAGCAGCCTAGATGTTTTAGTTTTAGAGGGCAGCTCCTGTAGTCCTTTGATTTATGAGGACCCTGATGTGCGTGATGCGGATGTATTTATCGCCTGCACTGACAGCGATGAGGTTAACATGGTGAGCTGCCTCTTGGCTAAAAAATATGGCATAAAGCATACTGTTTCTCGTATTCGTAATGTTGAGTATGCTGAATATGCTCCGAATATGCTCAATCACGACATGAATGTAGACCTTATTTTAAATCCTGAGCGCATTATGGCTACTGAAATTGATCGTATCCTCATGACACCTAGTGCTTTAAATGTGGATGAATTTGCAGACGGAAAGGTGCGAATGTTTGAAGCTAAGCTGAGAGAGGATTCTCCTTATAACGGCAAATGTCTTAAGGATATGAGAATTCCCAGGGATATTTTGGTTGCTATGCTGTTTAGACATAATCAAATGATTATTCCTCGTGGTGATGATATGCTGCAGGCTGGGGACAATGTTTACTTTGTTGGCACCTATGAGGCTATTACCAGCTTTGAATCTGAGTTCTCTACTACCTTTACCAAGATTAGCAAGGCTTTAATTATTGGCGCTGGTCGAACTGGTCGCTTCCTGGCTCCTATGCTAGAGGAACACGGTTTACAGGTAAAGGTAATAGAAAAGAACAAGGAACGCTGTCAAATCCTTACTAATAGGCTAAAAAAGGGCCTTGTGCTCTGTGGCGATGGTACAGATATTGACTTCTTGACTGACGAGGGCGTTTCTGAGGCCGATGTAGTTGTATGCCTTACTGAGGATGATAAGCTGAATCTTTTGTTGGCACTTTTGGCAAAGCATTTAGGTGCGAAAAAGACTATCGTGCGCGTTTCTCGTAATGAGTATATCAGCCTGATGGAGAAGGTGGGCGTAGATATCGTTTTATCTACTCGCTTATTGTCTGCTGGCGAGGTCCTGCGCTTCGTGCGTAAGGGCGGCCTTGTAAGCCTGTCGCTTTTGGAGGGTGCTCAGGCAGAGGCTATGGAAATTATTGTTGGCCGTGGCTCACAAATTGAGGACAAGGCACTTAAGGATGCTAAGCTGCCTCGTGGTAGTCTGCTCTGTGCTATTGTGCGTTACGGTGAAGCCTATATACCCAATGGAGATACTGTGCTGCATGCTAATGATAGAGTAATTTTGTTTACTAAGAGTGAGGTTTCTAAATCTGTAGTAAGAATGTTTGAAAGTAGGACTCATTAATGGATAAGCGTCTTATTTTTCGCCTCCTAGGACAATTAGTTGGCGCCTTTACGGCAGTGCTCTTTATACCGCTCCTGGCTGCGCTGTTGGAGGATTTTGAGCATATCATGCTTTTTGTCTGGAGCATTTTATGTTCTGGCACTCTTTCCTTTGTTTTGTTGAGCCTGGGTGGTTCCCGCCCTAATCAACGGTTGAGGAATAGAGAAGCCTTAGCGGTTGTAGGCTGTGGTTGGCTTTTAATTTGTGCTCTGGGTGCCTTGCCGTACCTTTGGGGTGGTATTTTAGACCCGGTGACTGCACTTTTTGAAAGCACCTCAGGCTTTACGACAACTGGTGTTACAACAGCCCGGTCCTTTGAGGAATTTCCCAAAAGTATTCTCGTATGGCGCTGTTTAACCCACTGGTGTGGCGGTATTGGCGTCATTATGCTGTTTATAGTTATCATGCCCCAGGTTAGCGGCGGTAATGCTATGTTTAATGCAGAAATGCCAGGAGGCTTTGCAGAGCGAACCCTGCCGCGTATCCGTAAATCAGCTGCTATGATTTGCGGTGCCTATTTTATCATGACCTGCATAGAGCTTTTCCTGCTGCTTTTGGGCAGTATGCCGGTTTATCAGGCTATCAATCTTGCCCTGGCTACCATGGCTACGGGTGGCTTTAGCTATTATCATGCGGATTTGATTTCCTTTCAGTCTGTTTATGTAGAGGTTGTTGCGGTAGTCTTTATGCTCATTGCCAGCATGAATTTCTCCTTGTACTATCGGGCCTTTCAGGGTGACTGGCGCTTTATTCGTGATGAAAGCGAATATAAATACTATCTAAGCGTTTTGGCTTTAGCTAGCGTTTTTCTGACAGCTAATCTGTATTTTTCTAATTACAATAACTATAGCTTTTGGCAATGCCTACGCTATGGCATTTTTCATGCCGTTTCTATAGGCAGTACAACTGGCTTTGCTGCGGATGATTTTAACAGCTGGCCCAGCTTTAGCCGTTATGTGCTTTTTATGCTGATGTTCATTGGTGGCTGTAGCGGCTCAACTGCTGGCGGCATTAAAATCTCTCGCATGGTGGTCCTTGCTAAGGCTGCTTGGGCGGAGCTGCTGCGTATCCTCCATCCCAATATTGTTTATTCCATTAAATTTGGTCATCGTATTGTGGAGCCGCAAAGAGTAGGCAATATTACGCGTTTCTTTTTCTTATATATTATTGTGTTTTTAGTTCTGACTCTGGCTATATCCTTAACTGGTATGGGAATCATGGACTCCATGGGTCTAATTGCGGCCTGCTTAAGCTCTGTCGGACCAGCCTTTGGCATTGTTGGTCCCACCTGTACCTATGCTGACCTGTCTACCTATGGTCGTGTAGTTACTATTATAGCCATGATTTTGGGTCGTTTGGAAATCTTTACCCTATTGATAATTGCTCGGCCGTCCTTCTGGAGTCAAAAGAAGAACTGGTAGAGCTAAAGGTGTCTCGTGAATAAGCATATTATTTATTATTTACTAAGCAAAATATGTTTTGGTGTTTGCATTGCTATGCTCCTAACAGCCTGTGTTGGTCTTGTATGCGGGGATTCTGTGTGGCAGTGGCTTGTTGCCATAGCGGTAGGACTTTGTATTTCTGCAGGCTTTTATAAATGCTCCGAGAATACAAGGCTCTCTGACATCACCATTCGTGAGGGCATAGGCGGTGTTTTCTTTAGCTGGATTTTTGCCTGCTTGTTGGGCTCCTTGCCCTTTGTTATTTACGGTATTTTGGGCTTTATTCCTGCTATTTTTGAAAGTATGTCAGGCTTAACTACGACGGGTGCTACAGTAATAGATGACATTGAAGGCTTGCCTCGTAGTCTCATGCTCTGGCGCAGTGTGCTGCACTGGATTGGCGGCATTGGCATTATTGTAATTTTCGTTGCTTTACTGCCACAGCTAGCTGGTGGTGGCAGCTATCTTGTCAATGCAGAGGCCAGCGGCTTTTCGAACAGCAGAATTATGCCGCGTATCCGTTCTACAGCCCTGGCTACCTTTACTATTTACATCACCTTTACGACTGTGCTGACACTTTTATTAATGCTCTGTGGTTTGTCTCTCTTTGATGCAGTAAACCATGCCTTTTCTACTATAGCAACAGGTGGCTTCTCAACCTATAACGATAGTGTAGCTCATTTCAACAGCTCTATTATTGAATATATCATAGGCATTTTTATGATAATTTCTGGCGGTAACTTTGCTTTGTATTATCAGGTATATCAATCTGGCTGGCGCCAGCTCATTAAGGATACGGAGTTTTGCTGTTACATTAGCTTTATGTTGCTGGCAACTGTGCTCATTACAGCTAACATTTGCTATGTTAATCATTATAACCTTATAGATGGCTTCCGTTATGCTTTTTTCCAGGCCAGCTCCTTTGCTAGTACGACAGGCTTCGTCAGCTTTGACTATGACCAGTGGCCCAGCTTTTCTAAGCTGGTTTTGGCTGTCATGTATTTGACGGGCGGTTGTGCTGGCTCGACCGCTGGCGGTATCAAGTTTGGCCGCTTTGTGGTTCTTATTAAGGCAGTGAGTGCAGAAATCGAGCGGGCAGTACATCCCAATGCCATGCTCAATGTAACCTATGAAAAGAAGCGAGTAAGCTCTACTACTATTGTTAATATAAGTCGCTTCTTCTTTATGTATATTGTTTTAATAGTATTTTTGGCCTTTGTTTTATCATGGTCAGGAATTCCAGTTGAGGAATCTATTTTTGGTATAGCCTCCTGTATTTCCAGTGTTGGCCCTGCCTTTGGCAGTATCGGCGCTGTACACAACTTTTCTTCTATTAATAATATAGGTCTCTTGGTTATGAGTATAGCCATGCTCTTGGGCCGTTTAGAGCTGTTCACAGCCCTAGTGCTGCTGCGTAGTGAGTATTGGCGCAGCGATAAGCGTTGGTAATTCCTAATCTATATAATATTTTTTAAGGGGTAAAAGCATATGTTAAAGGAAGTTGTTCTTGGTATTGGTAAGGGCACTACAAGCTGTATGGTGCCTGCTGAAAAAATTATTTATGATATTCACGGCAACCCTGCTAGCGTAGAGGAGGATATGGTAGCCGCAACTCAAAGGGCTATTCGTAATCCTATCGGTTGTGCTCCCTTGCGCGAGGTAGTAAAAGCTGGTGAAAGTGTTGCTATTATTGTCAGCGATATTACGCGCTTATGTGGCACAGATAAGTTCTTGCCCGTGATTGTGGACGAGCTGGCAAGTGTCGGTGTTAAGGACGAGGATATTACTATTGTCATTGCAACAGGCACTCACCGTGCGCACACCCATGAGGAAGACATTGTTGTTTTGGGCGAGGCTATGGTTAAGCGCTTAAAAATTGTGCAGCACAACTGCTTTGACCCTGATGAATGTGTAGAGATTGGCGTAACCTCTCGTGGCAATCATGTTAAGCTTAACAAGGCTGTTGTCAATGCAGATAGAGTTATCTTGACTGGTGCAGTCACCATCCATCCCATGGCTGGCTTCGGTGGTGGTCGCAAGGCCGTACTGCCTGGCGTAGCTGCAGTAGATACTGTTTTTGCTAATCATTGTCATGCTATTCATCCTGAGGTGGGCGGAGGTGCTAACCCTGCCTGCGATAGTGGCCTGTTAGATGGCAATCCTTTCCATGAGGATATGGTCGAGGGCTGTGCTTTCCTGGACCCAGATTTTTTAGTTAATACTGTTTTTACTCCTGATAACGAGCTGCACGAGGTTGTAGCAGGTCACTGGCTCAAGGCTTGGGAGAAGGGCTGTCAGGACCTCTTGAAGATTGCTGGTATTCCCATTAAGGAACAGGCTGATGTAGTTTTTGCTTCCTCTGGTGGCTTCCCTAAGGATTTAAACCTTTATCAGGGTACTAAATGTCATATGAACTCCATTTTCGCCTGCAAGCCCGGTGGCATTTTGATTGCTGCCCTGGAATGTGAGGATATGCTGGAGCCAAGAATTTTCTCTGAGCAATTTGTACGCAATGATATGTTGCAATTTGAGCAGGATTTGCGTGCTAATTTCACCATGGCTGGCTTTGTAGCCTTTAAGGCTCGCCTGATAGTAAACTCTGTGACAGCAATTCTTGTCACTCTGCCGCAAAACTTTGACATTGTTCAGCAATGTAACATGATTCCCTGCGCTACCTTAGAGGAGGCCTGGGAAATTGCTCAGGCTAAGCTGAAAGAGCAGGGCAAGGAGGATTACACCATCACTGTGATGGCTCATGCTCCCAGCACTCTGCCTATTCTGCAAAAGTAGTTTTTGTTTGGATAGGTATTAATAGCATAAGGATATATTTTTCAGATAAACTTTTTTGCCTTGCCTTTTGTTAACAAAAAGGAGCAAAAGAGTAAGCAATATCCTAAAATATAGCCTAAAAGTGTAAATTTATTAACAAAATTTCTTGCAATGACAAGATAGTTGTGATATAATACTACGCGTGTAAAAATACACACGCAGTGTGCCTTGTTCGCTGTGCCAACAAATGGACAGTTAACCCGCTGTCAGCCAGTTGGAGGAAGGACAAAATATCGGCCCTGCGGAGGAAAAACAGGAGGAAACAAAATGGCAATTATCTCTATGAAACAATTACTCGAAGCTGGTGTACACTTTGGTCACCAAACCC
>JAEDNJ010000074.1 GCA_016302525.1 Phascolarctobacterium sp.
TTCAAAATGATGGTGGATGGGTGTCATACGAAAAATACGCTTGCCATGAGTATATTTGAAATAGGACACCTGCATGATGACGGAAGCAGCCTCAGCCACATAAATACCGCCCAGCAGAGCCAAAAGAATTTCTGTTTTTGTCAAAAGAGCCAGGGCAGCAATACCGCCACCAATAGCTAAGGAGCCTGTATCGCCCATGAAAACCTTGGCAGGATAGTGGTTGAAGAGCAAAAAGCCAGCACAGCCACCACAGAGAGCCAGCGCAAAGCCAGCTAAATCCAGCTGCCCCTGACCGTAGCAAATAGCAGCATAGGCCAAAGTTACAGGCAGAGTAACAAAGGAGGCCAGACCATCTAAGCCATCCGTCAGATTCACAGCATTGGTAGTGCCAACTAGGAGCAGAAAAGCAACCACATAGAAGGCCATGCCAAAGTCTGCTGTAAGGTTAAGGCCAGGGAACCACAGGGAGGTATCCTGCAGATGTGTTTCGGCATAAAAGACATAGGCTCCTGCCAAAACAAACTGGCAGAAGAATTTTTGCTTCGTGGTTAAGCCCAGGTTGCGCTTCATAACCACCTTAATATAGTCATCCAAAAAGCCAATCAGGGCGTGTCCCAGGGTGAGCACCAAGGCAACAACAACCGCAGAGGACAGAGGACACCACAGCAGGACAGCAGCAGTCAGGGCTGCCAAAATCATCAGGCCGCCCATAGTAGGGGTGCCGCTCTTTTTCATGTGGCTGGCAGGGCCACAGTCACGAATACTCTGGCCAAATTTCAGCTTATGTAGAAAAGGAATGAGCCTAGGTCCAAGCAGCGCACACAGTACAAAGGCAGTAATAAACGCTAAAAGAAGATGTAACATTTGCTGCCCCCGTTATTTAAAGAGACTCAGGCATGAATCAACCTTCATGGAATGTGAGCCCTTTAACAAAATAATATCGCCCTTCTCAGCCATGGCACGCAGCACATTTTGCGCAGAGAGCAGGTCGGCGCAGTGCTGTGTTTGTCCGCCCAGCTTTGCCACCTCGTCGCTAATATAAGCTGCCTCTGGTCCAAAGGTCAGCACATAATCTACGCCATATTCCACGGCCCAACGGCCTACACGGCGGTGTGCATCCTCAGAAATAGCGCCCAGCTCCAGCATATCCGCCAGCACAGCAATAGTGCGGGCATTTTTGCGAGCCTTCTTCGCCTCTGCCAGAGTTTTTAAGGCTGCCTCACAGGAGGCAGGGCTAGCGTTATAAGCATCATTGATAAGCATAATATCGCCTATCTCAATAATCTCCTGACGACTGCCAGTTAGACGAGCGCCAGCTAAAGCCTTAGCACTGTC
This sequence comes from Phascolarctobacterium sp., assembly GCA_016302525.1. GTDB lineage: Bacteria > Bacillota > Negativicutes > Acidaminococcales > Acidaminococcaceae > Phascolarctobacterium_A. Next base: position 1,336 of record JAEDNJ010000074.1, read on the forward strand.
CTCGATAGCAATGCCATAGCAGGCTGCACCAGCCATAGCCGACAAAGCATTATAAACATTGTGCTCGCCAATCACCTGCAGCCTTACCTCTACACTTTTACCGGTAGCCTTTTCTGTGCAGGTGAAGACAGTGCCCATACCTACGGTTTTAATATTGCTGCCTCTGTAATCACAGCTTTCGCCCAGGCCAAAGAAAACCACCTTAGCCCTGGTCTTAGCTGCTGCAGCAACCACATAGCTATTATCACCATTCAAAACTGCAAAGCCATCTGCAGGCAGGTTAAGGACAATCTCGCTCTTAGCCTTGCCAATATTTTCCATGCTGCCCAAAAGCTCCATGTGCGTTTCGCCAACATTAGAAATCAGGCCGCTGTCAGGCTCAGCGATTTCACACAGGGCGGCAATTTGCCCCAGGCCACGCATACCCATTTCGACAACAGCGATTTCTGTATCCTTCGTAATATTTAACAGGGTCTTGGGCAGACCAATTTCATTATTGAAGTTACCCTGAGTTTTGATAACCCTGTACTTTGCACCCAGGGCTGCTGCCAGCATATCCTTAGTAGAGGTCTTGCCATTAGAGCCAGTAATAGCAAAAACCTTTAAGCCAGCAAAGCTCCTTCTATAGGCACGGGCCATTTCCTGAAAGGCCTTAAGGGTATCCTCTACCAGCAGCACCGTAATGCCCTCTGGCACAGCTACAGGCTTAGAAACAAGCACGCCAACGGCTCCCAGCTCCACAGCCTTAGCACAGAAGCTATGCCCATCAAATTTGCCGCCGCTCAGGGCAACAAAGAGCTCTCCCTGCTTGACAGCACGAGAGTCCGTAGTTACGCCTGTAAACTCCACCTCCGGCCCGGTGAGCTTAGCTCCGGTAGCCGCCGCAATATCTATTGCTTTAATCATTTTTTCCACTCCAATATTCTAAAACAACCTCACGGTCGTCAAAATGTATTGTTTTATCCTTCAAAATCTGGTAATTTTCGTGGCCCTTGCCAGCAATGAGAATTACATCCTCAGCAGCAGCATGAGCTAAGGCGTGATGAATAGCCTCCTTGCGGTCTGCAAGGCGTACCACCGTTTTACCCTCAGGCACTGTCCTTAAAGCCACGCAAATATCATCTAAAATGGCCTCAGGATCCTCAGTACGCGGATTGTCAGAGGTTACGACAATGTTATCAGCTAGGTCTAGCGCAAGGCCTCCCATGATGGGGCGTTTCTTGGCATCACGATCACCACCGCAGCCAAAGACAACCCACAGCTTGCCCCTGGTAATCTCTCTCGCAGTTTTCAGCACATTTTCCAGACCATCAGGAGTATGCGCATAGTCTACGATAACCGTATAGGGCTGCCCAGCCTCAACCAGCTGGAAGCGGCCAGGTACGCCGTCAAAGCCATCCAAAACCTCGCAAATAACCTCCTTGCTAATGCCCTCGGCCAGCATAGCGGCTACAGCGCTCATCACATTATAAACATTGAATTCGCCCGTAATCTTAAGCTCCAAATCCATTTCCCCTACGGGGGTCATGAGCTCTAGCTGCATAGCCTTAGCGCCCACAGTGAAGCTTAAGGGATAAATATCGTTAGTGCTTGCCTTACCATAGGTTAGTACAGGCACCTTGGTTTTAGCCATGATTAACGGCGAGCTAGCATCATCCATGTTAAAAATGGCGTGCTTGTTAGGCTTAGTGCCATCACTCAAATGCTCAAAAAGCAGGCTCTTGGCAGCACGATAATTTTCCATCGTCTTATGAAAATCTAAATGGTCCTGCGTAATATTTGTCAGCACCCCACAATCAAACTCAATGCCAGCTACACGCTGCAGAGCTAAGGCGTGGCTAGAAACCTCCATCACGCAGTAAGCGCAGCCTGACTGCACCATTTTGTACAGGGTCTTTTGTAAATCCACCACATCAGGAGTAGTATTGTGCGAAACCGTTACCTCATCCTCAATCATGATGTTGATAGTACCTATGAGACCCACCTTATAGCCAGCCTTACGCAGAATAAGGCGCATAATATTAGTGGTCGTGGTCTTGCCATTAGTGCCGGTCAGACCCAGCATACGCAGCTTTTTACCCGGGTAATCCAAAAAATAGGGCACTACCAGCTCCATAGCTGCTCTTGTATCAGCAACCTTAATGAGGGTCATACCAGCAGGAGCTTCCTCTGGCACATCCTCTACTAAAGCGGCAACAGCTCCCTTAGCAGCAGCCATTGCTAAAAATCTATGTCCATCTACTGTAGCACCCTTGAGGCAGATAAATAAGCTGCCAGGTATTACAGTGCGGGAATCAGCAGTTACATCCGTTATAAGCTTGTCTATTGCGCCCAAAGCCTCAGCTTCTGGCAGCAAGGCCAGGAGTGCGGATAATTGTTTTTCCATTTAAACCCCTCCTTAAAAGCAAATTCTCTAGTTAGCTTGTTCCTTGCAGAGCCTTAAGCAGCACGCAAAGAGCAGTTAAATCTACATAGTAAGCCAGTTATCATTATAGCACAAATATCAAGCAATAGCTATTTATTTTGCCCATTTTACAGCTAATATCCACAACTTTTTTCTCGTAAACAGAAGCAGCTCTTTCTCTGCTTCTCAATCACATTTGGCTTGCAGCAAATATTTTCAGAGCAGTTAAAAAAGCTTCCTAAGCATTGTGATTTAGAAAAAGCAGCTGTCATAAAAGCTGTAATCTATCTGCTATGCTTGATAAGCTTTTTCAGTGTAAACAAAATAACTTTGCCAGACAAAGCTAGCTTATTCTCTTGACTAATCTTTTAAGCATTGTAATTGCAAACAAAAAAGAGCTGCCAAAACTGACAACTCCTTTAATTTTGCAAATTAATGGCTTTGAACATAAATGTTAGAACGAGCCACAGACATACCTAGGTGCTGTTCAGCCAAACGAATGATGCGTGTAGGTCCTTTAAGCTCCTCCACCTCAATCTTTAGCTCTTCATTTCTGTTGCGCAGCAGCTTTTCCTCCTGCTTCATTTTAATCAGCTCATTGCCAATAGAAGCATAGGCCTCACTGCGGAACACTATCAGACCATAGCTGCTCAATAATACTATTAGGCTTAAAACAACATACTTGCGCAGCACTGCCAAACGCTCCTGCTTTTGCTGCTCTCTTAACCTTTTGCGTTCCAGCTCTCTTTGCTGTTGTTCTCTAAGGGCCTGTTCTCTCTCTAACTCCCAAGGAGCCTTATAGCCATAATCTCTTGCTAACATTTATTTATCTTCTCTCTTAAATCTTAATTGCGTATCTTAATCTAGCGCTGCGGGAACGAGGATTTTCCTCAACCTCCTGCTTGCTAGGAGTGATATTGCCCACCTTTTTCAGGAGGGGCTTTTTGCCGCACACGCACACGGGCAGTTGCGGCGGACAGGTGCAACCCTTAGCTAGCTCAGCAAAGGTTTGCTTAATAATTCTGTCCTCTAGGCTGTGGAAGGTTATAACCCCTATGCGACCACCGCTTTTCAAGCGCTCCACAGCCTGTCGCATGGTGTCTGCTAAAATTCCCAGCTCATTGTTAACCTCAATGCGCAGGGCCTGGAAGGTTCTTTTCGCAGGATGCGGACCGTCAATTCTTGCACCCTTGGGGATAGCCCGTTTGATGATATCCACTAGCTGAAAGGTGGTGGTCAGGGGCTGCTCCCTACGAGCCGCCACGATAAACTGAGCAATGCGCTTGCTCCAGCGTTCCTCACCATACTTGTAAATAATGTCGGCTATTTCCTCTTCCTTATAATTATTGACGATATAGGCCGCATCAAGAGGCTTGGTTTTGTCCATGCGCATATCCAGGGGACCATCATGCATATAGGAAAAGCCTCGCTCGGGCGTATCCAGCTGGTAGCTAGACACCCCTAGGTCGAAGAAAATACCGTCTATTTTATCTATGCCCATCTCATCTAAGACCTGGGCAAAATTCTCAAAATTATTTTGAGCAACAGCAGTTTTGCAGGTGAATTTATTGAGCAGCCTTTCTGAGCCTACAGCAATAGCATCAGGGTCCTGATCAATGCCCAGCAGGAGACCACCAGCCTCTAGCTGCGCAGCAAAGCCACGACTGTGACCAGCACCTCCCATGGTGCAATCCACATAGATACCATTTTTATCTGTAATCAGAAAGTCTATGCTTTCCTGCAGCAAAATACTTGTATGTTGAAATTCCATCTTCGTACCTATCAAATACCTAAATCTGCTAATTGCTCAGCCTGCTCGTTCACAGCCTCAGCACAGGACTCATTGTAGTCTGCCCATCTTTGTGCATCCCAAATCTCGGCTCTGGCTCCCACGCCAACTACGACAGCATCCTTTTCTAGGCCAGCATATCTACGCAGGTTGGCCGGTAGCAGGATTCTGCCCTGCTTATCACATTCACTCTCGCAGGCACCGCTGAACAAGAAACGGCTAAAATCACGGGCACCCTTACGGCTCATGGGCAGGGCACTGAGCTTTTGCTCTAGAATATGCCATTGCTCCATGTCATAGACAAAGAGACAACCATCTAAGCCCTTGGTAATGATGAAATGCTCCCCTAAGCCCTCACGCAGCTTAGCAGGCATAGCTAAACGACCCTTGGTATCAATGCTGTGTTCATATTCACCTAAAAGCATCGTTTTCGCCACCTTTCACCACTTTTTGCCACTTTACCCCATTATACTAGTTATATTGGGAAATTGCAAGTATTTTTCCCAAAGATTCCCTAAAAATTCACAAGCTGTTCGCTATAAAATAACAGCCAAAATTAAAAAGAAAAAAGCCCTAAAACCATCTCCCTAGAAACGGTTTTAGGACCTTGTTGGCAATATGTTTTTTGTTTTTTGAAAACTACTTACTTTGTCAAACTCTTCTGCTGTGTATAGCTTTTAGTATGGCAATAATTTCAGCTTGAAAGCTTTTCTTTACTAAGCTAACCTGCTTAACAAAGCTTATAAGCTAGCAACGATTACAGCTTAAAAGCATCTCTTTGTCAAACTACACTGTTTTACATAGCTTTAAATTTGGCAATGAATATTACTTTACAAGCTCTATTGCAAAGCTTCTAGCTTATTATTTTCTGTTAGCTTCAATAGCCTTGTTGCAGTCTTCAATTAGAGCATCTACGTCAATGCCATGAGCGCCAGCGCCTTGGCCAATGGTCTCAAAATGCGCAGCCATGCAGCCTACACAGCCCAGACCATATTCATAGAAAACCTCTAAAATTTCGGGATAGTTTTGTACAGCTTCAATAATGCCAGTATCCTTAGTTAACATTGTTGTTTCTCCTTTTCTTATAGCTTAGCAGGGGCTTGGCCCTCTGCAAAATTTATTTTATGCTCCTATTTTAACACAAAAAGCCCTTCTTGCAAACAGTTTATTAAGAAAATGTTTATACAGTAATTACTTCCAGAAGCAAGACAGCATAAGATTTAGTTTGTCTCCATAGGAAAATAAAGTGGTCTATTGCTCAATGCTTGTATTTTCACCATTGAGCAATGCATTGACAGTTTTCCTAGTACATGGCTTGTCAGCATTGGGCAATATGACAGCCAACAAAAAGCTCCAGCCTTATAAAAGCTGGAGCAAAGCATTCTTTAGAATTTTTGAATTTGAGGTCTTTCTACCTTAAACCCCTTAACCTTCATAATGCGACGCATATCATTTTGCAGCAAACGCGCAAATTTACGCAGAGGATAGTTTTGGCGTACATACATAGCCGGGTCATAGGTTTCATGATCGTGCAGCTTACGATGATTGAATTTGTCAGTTTCCCTATTATAGGATACACTATTACCCCAAATTTCGAGGTCAACCTTGTCTTCCTTGTTAAAGCCAATAGATTCCTCCATAGCTATTTTGTTTAGCTCAATGCATACAACTAGGTCGGCATCAGCCTCATTAGCAATATTTCTTAAAGCATTTTCATCAGGAAGCACGCCTTTTTTAGTGTATTTATCAAGAGCAGTAGTAACTGCATCATTTTCAATCATCGTATATTTATCCTGGTCCTTGATGCAGTAGATGGTGTTGTCATAGAAAACCTCTTCTACACCAGCATAGCCAGAATTATCAATAAAGGGCATAATGACTATATTCGCTGCTTCAGCGGAGGAAAGCAAGCCTGGAAAAGCAGCGCCAAGAGTAACAGCGAGCATTAAGAATAATTTAATAATAGTTTTCATCGGATTTCTCCCTTAGCCTGG
>JAEDNJ010000075.1 GCA_016302525.1 Phascolarctobacterium sp.
ATCCAATGTGTTGAGGATACTGGGTTGAATGTCCCACGCATTTGATAGTAGAGATTAGGGTTATCAAGCTTGCCGCGCAAGCGGTCGTCAAGTATATCCCAGTCCTCTTCGGTCAGTTCTGTGGCTTCTTCTACCCATATCCATGTGAGCTTGCCTTTATCGCTGGTTATCGACTTTACTTTTTCTCTCTGCTTATCGTCCTTCATGCCGCGAAATATAATCGCGTTGCCTGTGGTTTTGCACTCTAGGCGGAGCGGAGACTCTCTTATATTCCAGTATTGCTCCCATTGGCTGCCAAAGATACGGAATATAGCAGTTTTTAGCTCTGCGAAGGTGCTATCTCTATTGGATTCATCTATCTTTCGCACACACAAAAGGTTAGCTCCCTTATATTTTGGGTTGCTCAGCTTAGTGATGTAGTCTTGCGCTACATCAACGCTCTTGCCACTACCTGCGCTGCCCTTCATTAGGACATATCGCTTAGTACATTCGTTGACCTCTCGGAATGCAGGGTTGAAGTAAACCTTCCTATTCATCTTCATCACCTGCCGGAGCTCCGTATACAGGCTCTATAACAAGCACTCCCAAGCCTTGTCCTACGTCCTTCTTCTTAGCATCATCTTCAATATCAAGCATCTTCCACAAGTCATTGGCTGCCGTGCTCCTGTCTCTAGCAGTTAGGTCAAGGCCAAACTGGTCTTTAATCTCGCCACGCATGAGAGCTGTTTTAAAGCGCATTATCTCAGCTTTGTCTGCTATGGCCTTCTCAACTCTATACTCTTCTATCAAGATGCCAGGCATATAATCTATCTCTTGACCATTAGCAACATAAGTGCCATTTTTAGCTTCTTCTTTAGCTTTTTTAGTCGCTTCTTCACGAATTTTAGCAGTAAGCTCACTAATTCGCTCGTTAACCTTAGCAAGTTTAAGCAGCCTATTAGCATCAACACTAGGCGTTTTATAGCCAGCTAATTTGGCAGCTTCGGCTTTTCGTTTCTTGCCCAGCTTAACGATGTACTCGCAGAATTTCTCCTGCATCTCTTGCAGTTCATCGTTTCTAGGTTTCCGCTTTTTCTTAGCAGGTGTTTCTAATCTTTCTGCCATTTCTCGTCACCTGCCTATATTTGGCAGCAAGGAATTTGATAACTTCAACCTCGCTGAACGTAGTGAATACAGCCACCTTCACCCTTGACTTGTCAGTGTTCTTGGGTTTAGGGTTGTCTTTATTGTATTCGTCCGTTGGGACGCTCTCTGATAACGTGATAGCTTGGACCTTCTTGTTTAGCTTGTCAGACCACTGCTGCCGCCGATCGAGCAGATATACAATGCCCTGCTGTTCCAATGCCTGCATCAGCTTATCAATCTTAAAAGCAAATCTACCCATGCTATTCACTCCTTTGTGTATTTGGGATAGGTGCTTGGCTGCTAGGCTAGGAGGGGGAATCCTAGCAGCCTTAACCTTGGTGCCTAGCCAAGGCGCACCAATAGAAAAAGCCGCTTATCTGCTATGATAAACGGCTATGTGTATGTCTACCCAATAACGTGCCTGCTACGCTAATATATAGCGTTTCCCTAGATAACGGAGCGTCGACACGATTTACTGTTGGGAGATGTCAAATGGTCGGCGCCTGTGGGATTTGAACCCACGCTAACAGATATTTCACTGCTACTACAAGGTGAAAAAAATCTAAAAAGCCTTGCCCCTTCATCCTGCCTTGGGTAAGACGCCTAAAAACAAAGAGAGCTAAGCTGTTTGGATTTGCTTAGCTCTCTCATATATACTTATTCATTATGTATTATATCATCTATAAAAAGCGGTGTCAATTCTAGAATTTGTGAAAAAAATATATCCATGTTATTCCTCATCCCCTACAATGATGTGACCAGTAAGCATCGACCAGTCCGCATCTAAATTCGCTAGGCACTCATCATAGGTCCTGTATACTAGTCCAAGCTTTAATCTCATATAGTCAGCATCATCGCCACACCATGTAACTTCCTGCGTGGTGTAGGTGTATTCACTATCCATGGAAATGGTGTAGTATGTGTCACGCAACATCGGTTTCCATTCACTCTTCATTATCTGCTCTCCTAATCTCTATAATCTCGCCATCAAAGCTGACTATCACTTCTCGGTGCTCCTGCGTAATGCCCATAGTGTCAAGCCAAGTCTTTGGAAGTGCTACCCTTGCCGATATACCTCCCTTGGATGCTGTGCCACCTGGCCGATTAAATGATACCTTTAGTTTCCTTTCTTCCATGGTCAATCCCTCCTAGTGAGGATATTATACATCATCCTAGAGAAAAGGTGTAGGGATTTCTCCCTACAACCTCTATACTACAAAAGGCCAACCGCCTTCCGTTTCTTCTACCCATTCACCAACAATTTCATTCGCCTTTTCATGGCTCATGCCCTCAATATGCAGAAGAAAGTCTATTGCTTCAATAACAGCATTGTCGTACTCGTCCTGCTCTTCTATTGAAGCTACTCTATTGTTCACTGCAAAGTTCGCCAGTTGGACTCGTTCCTTGACTTGCTCTAGTGTTTTCATTTCCCTTCCTCCCTTTATTTGCACGCCAGCACATGTTTAAGGTGTAGCCACTGTAACACATAGTAGGCAGCCTTATCTGCATAAGTATCCGCCAGCTCCTTGTTGGCCTTCCTATACTTGTTTTGCAGAGCCTTGGCCTTTTCTGCCTTGCTCCAGCTCCTTTGGTAAAGTCTAACTAATTGGTTAATTCTCGGTTTCATGGTTGATACTTCCTTTCTTTTGGGTTAATACCATTTTATACCATTCGTCACGAATAGTCAAGGGGGAAAATAAAAAAGCAGGAAAAATTTTCCTGCTTATAATCCCATTCCACGAGCAAGGCCAGTGGCATAGGTAAATATATCTGATAGCATGGTGTAGTAGCGAGCCTGGCTTACTCCAAGGATAGCGCATATCTCGTTCCGCAGTTTGCTCTGCTTATATTTAAAGTCTATGAGTTCTCCCTGCGGCTTTCCTGCATAGTATTCCTTTGTCCATTGTGCTACTTTCAGCCATTGGAGAGGACGCTTCAGCGTCTTAATATTCCTCTTGCCATTTATAGCAGGACCATATTCTACCTCTACGCAGGCTACATCAGAGATATTGGCGATAGCTTTTAAGGCGGTAGGATCGCTCATCTTACAGTGACCACCGCCACCATGGGAGACAGTGCCACAATCATTTCGTTTATCTTCTATGGCTTGCCGTATGCAGACTTCATGCTGCCAGCAGAATTCTACTGTTTCCTTAATGTTCATCGTTCTTGCTCCTGTCTATACGCATTCCAGCTTCTTCCCAAAGGCATTGTTCCAAATCTTTAGTATCTACATAGCCTTGTTGATATAGTTGATATAGGTTGATGATTTCATTCGCGAAGCGTTCTTCTCTACCTTCCTTCTTCATTAGTTTCCCATATTTGTCGTGAATGACCATTACAGGAATAGAGAGAAGCAGGAAGAGTGCTTGTTGGCACCCTTCCTTATATGATTTTTGCCGTATAGCTTCAATGTCGCTATCCTTCATCTGTCTAACAGGGTCCGGCTTCTTTATGCCCAATCTTCTGCGCTCTGCTCTATTCATGACTAGAACGGAATTTCCTCGTCAAAGGGAACTGCTGCACCAAAACTTTCCATAGGAGAAGCCTGGCTATTCTTCGGGACTGCCGTAGTTCCCTTATCGCCCTTCTTTTCGATAAACTCAAAATTATAAGCGACAACTTCAGCTACAAACTTCTTCTGCCCATCGTTGCCTTCGTAGCTACGGATTTGTAACCGCCCTTCTACCAATAATCGTTGGCCTTTTGTTACATTATTCCCAATGGCTTCAGCCTGTTTACCCCAAATAACAACATTGATGAAGTCTGCATCACGCTGACCGTTAGCGTCAGTATAAGGACGATTAACTGCTAATACAAACATAGCTACTACTTTGCCAGTATTGGTGTAACGCACTTCTGGATCCTTGGTTAATCTGCCTAATAAAATAATTCTATTCATTCTCTTCCTCCAGTTCTCTTTCTACCCTCAAATTGATTGAACTCTCAGCCTGTAATTGAATCAGCCTTTTCCGTTCCTCTTTGGTAGCGTTCTCCTTAATGTCTTTCATGGTTAAAGCATGAGAGAGGATGTCATAGTAGTCTGCGCATCGTTCTTCAATTTCGCAGCCCCTACTCCACCCAGCACCTGTAAGATAAAAGAGTACATCTGCGTCAGCTAATTTATCAATGGACTTCGCCAGATATTTAAGGGCAATGTTCTTATGCCCTTTAGCGCATGGATAATCCTCAAAGTATGAGTCGATAATATCAGCTTCGTTGTTTAGCTTCTTCTGCACGATGCGTTCAATTATGCTTCTCGTAAGCTTGATTTCCTCATCAGATTTTCCTTTCATGGGTTGGGAAATAAACACTTTAATCATTTCTTTTCGCTCCTTTCAAACTTTTGAATAGCATCAGCAATTTTGTCTATGACCTTATCAACAGCCTTGTCAGCAAGCTCACCTGTAGCTTGGATGTTGGCTGGAGTTACATATGATGCGGCTATCATTTTATAGATAGTTGACTTAGACGGGATAAAAACAGCAATCATTAAGGACAAGGCAAAAACAACTTTCGATATTTTAAAAACACTCTTTAATGCAGCAATGTTTTCTGGGTGGTATTTCACATCATAGGTGTCATGTGAAGCAAGAAAAGCAATCACGCCTGCGCCAAAAGATAAGAGAACGCAGAATGAAGCAAAAAATCTTACGGGTCCTGCCAACCCAATCAAATAAATCAGCCACGGGGAAATAATAGGTTCATTCATGGGTATCACTCCTTAAAATAAATCACGCCAGCCATCATGGCTATAGTCATTGGCAGGTTGCCTATCCAGCCAAATATCATAGCGCCCATGAAGGTTACAAAAGCACCGATGATGTTAATCATTGGCATCACCATCCATTTTAGCTCCGCAATACCAACAATGGTCAACTACATCGTTTTTAGCGTGATTCTCATACTGCTTACACACCGAACACATGAAATGCGCGTTATCGGTAATATCGTACTCACTTACTCGCACCCACCGCCCATGTATTTCAATATCAATACTTGGCTGCCGCCGAACGAGCCTAATAGCGTTTATCATACCGCTATCAAAATAAGTGATCCAATCTTTATCGGTATAAAGTTCTTTGTCTTCGGCAATTTCGCTTTTAATAACCTCAATCAACCTGTCGGCATTAATTAACCGAGCCATTTTCTACCCTCCTGTCTTATTTTTCTTTCGCGCAACTTCTGTATTTTCGTAAGTACATCGGCAATCCGTTTATGCTCAACAGGATATTGATTAACTCGTGCTAGGGAAAACCTTATTACTTGGTCAATAGTAATGGGGGCCATATAACACTTCTTAGTCAGAATGCGCCACACATGACAATCCCCTCTTTTGATGCGCAAAGCTAATATGTATCGAGCAACGGATTTTATAACCATTATCTACCTCCCGTGGCTGTTGCACTTTTTGCAACAACCACTATCAACGCTCAAATTTTGCGTGTTGTTAATCTTCTAACGGCTCATATTCGTAGTCATTGAATTTCAATTCTTCTTCCTCGGCAAGTGCAATATATCTAACAAGGTTTTCTCCGGTATGTTCAACCCCGTTTTCCTCCGCCAGCTTTTCCAACGCTCTTGCAGTAGCCTGAGCCCTTAACGCATGATGGACAATCTCATCCACGCTGTCCAGAATGATTTTTTCACATTCTTCTTTGGACCCTTCGATTTCTCTAAAGCCGCATTCGCACTCTTCAACGTCTGCCGGAATGCGGATTTTTCCACGCATTGCAGCCTTAATATCTTTTTTCAGCAGATTAGCGTATTGGTCAAAAGAAGAACAATTATATTTTGCCATAATTCAATACCTCCTAGTTATCCACAACTTGTGCAAAAAATGCACAAGTACACGCCACGAAAACAATAGTATTAAAATTATTATCTTCGTGACGTCACGAAGCCAATGTTAATCAAGTTTGTAGCTCTTTATTCGTACGGCCCATCGCCGATACTTGCTATCTCTAAGCACCGTGTTTTCGCTAACAGTAAGACCAGATACTTTGTTAAGCATGACAACACAGTTAAGCAGGTCGTTATATTCCTCGATTAAGGAAGCTTCTGCCTGCTCTACGCTAATAGGGGTTGGATTATCTAATAGTCCTTTAGCTCTAGCGACCTTCATTGCCGCCTTACTAAGCTCGCTAGCTTCTTCTGCTAACGCCATTAAAACTGCCAGCTCGCTTATATTGTTTGCTATATAATCAATATCGTCCATGCTATCACTCCTCATTTGGCGGCTCTGGCAACGGCATCCAGTGGGTAACTTCGTCGCTAATGCTTTGTCCATAGTCAATTATCCACACACATCTATCACCAATAAATTCACTGATATATCCAGTGGCCACATCTTCAATATCTTTATCGTACACCAATACAACATCGTTAATTTTTGGCAAATTATCTGTAACACTAATCCATTTCATGCCATCACTCCCTTACTCAACGGCTACTCAACGTCTTGCCAGTTAGCCGCTCATAATCCTCAGCCAAATGCGCTTCGGCTTCTTCTTTAGTTTTATATACCATGCCTAAGGCTTTCAAGGCATAATCGATAATATCGCCCCACCACTTAACATAAGAAACCCCTATTTGCCTAACACTAGGACAATAATAATACTCGTTATGTTTCGGCACCCAAGGCTTTTTCTTTACCTCATACAAACCTTGCAACACTTTTGATAACAGTTTGCCGTGGTCCGGCCCTAGAACATCGTTCGGCTGGATAACGTGAAAACCATCCGCAGCTAATACCACTATTTCTTTGCGGTCTTTATTCTCAATAATAAATTCTTCGCCAAGCTCTACGCCAAGCATTTTAGCGACAGCAGCCATACAATTTTTTGCCATTATTCCTCACCTCTAATAAAATTCTGCTTTGCTCCGCACCACGGGCAGAAGTAAAACATAGTGTTGGTTACAACGCCGCAGGAAAGGCAGCGCACATATCGCCCGGCGCTTAAAACAGAATCGATCTGTTCTTTGTTCTCTGCCTCCTGCGCTCTGTGTTCCTTATGCCTCTCTCTATCCTTTTTCCTCAATTCATCACGATAACGCCGCCGAGCTTCTACTTTTTTTCTGCGACATTCTTCACAATAGCGGAGCTTTGTCCCGTCACTATTAACTGCTACAGGTCGCTTGCCGCATTGACCGCATAAGCCAGCTTCGATTCTTGCGTAATACTTTTTATGCTTTGTTGGCATTTTTCCCGACTTCCTCAAT